>JAAZLP010000086.1 GCA_012799265.1 Phyllobacteriaceae bacterium
CACCCCGCGCGGCCCTGACGGGCAAATTCCACGCATTACCATCCACCACCTCCTCACCCACACCTCCGGCCTCGGATACCACTATCCGGCGCCCCGAAAATTCTCGATGGGCCTCGGGCCTAGTGCCATGGAATTCAAAGAGAATTTCACCCTCCTCGCCGAGCACGACCTGCTCTTTATCCCCGGTACGAACTGGCTCTATTCAGTGGGAATCGACGTCCTCGGTGCCGTATTAAGCGCCGTACACGGCGGTACGCTGCAGGACGCAGTAGCGACCCACGTGACCGGCCCGCTGGGCATGACGGAGACCGGTTTCTTCGTCGCGGGAAACTCCCGTCTGGCAATACCTTACGCCGATGGAAACCCGCCCACGGTGATGACAGACCCGCAGCCGCTGACCAATGCAGCCGGCGAAACCTCGGTCTTTTCACCGTCCCGAATCTTCAGCGACAAAGCCTTCCAGTCCGGCGGCGCCGGCATGGCGGGCACGGCCAGCGAGATCGCGTTTTTCCTCGAAACCCTCCGCAAAGGCGGTGAGCCGATCCTCTCCAGGCCGATGGTTCAGTGCGGATTTGCCAATCAAATCGGGGACTTGGTGCGACCTGTACCCGGTACGAAGTTCAATTATTTTGGCCAATTGATCGTCGATCCCGTCGCCGCAGAATCGCCCGCAGCGCGCAACAGCATCAGCTGGGGCGGTGTCTATGGGCATTCATGGCTGGTGGACCCGAGCAATGAGCTTACGATAGTGTCCATGAGCAATACGGCCTTCGAAGGCTGCACCGGGGCATACCCGAACGACCTTATCCGCGCCGTCTACGCCGATTTCATCTGAAGGAGCCCATCATGGCGCTGCGCATTGCCACCTGGAATATCAACGGCATCAAGGCGCGCCTGGAGCTGCTGGTGCGTTGGCTGGACGAGGAAAAGCCGGACATTGTTGGCCTTCAGGAGATCAAGTCGATCGACGAGGCCTTTCCCCGGGCCGAGATCGAAGCCCTAGGCTACAACATTGAAACTCATGGACAAAAGAGCTGGAACGGCGTCGCTCTCCTGTCCAAAATTCCCTTCGATGAAGTCCATCGCGGCCTCCCCGGCGAGCCTGAGGATGAACAGGCGCGCCTGATCGAAGGCGTCTTTTCCGTCGAGACCGGTATCGTCCGTGTCTGCAATATCTATCTGCCCAACGGCAACCCGGTCGACACCGAGAAATTCCCCTACAAGCTGCGCTGGATGGACCGACTCAACCAGTTCGTGGAGCAGCGGCTCGAACTGGAAGAACCCTTTGTTCTAATGGGCGATTTTAATCTTATCCCCGCCCCCATTGACGCCCGGAACCCGGAAAGCTGGTGGGGCGACGCGCTCTATCGCCCGGAAAGCCTCGAGCGTTTCCGCAAGCTGCGCAATATGGGCATGACGGATGCGCTTCGCGCCGTAAGTGGCGAAGAAGCCTTCACTTTTTGGGATTTTCAGGCTGGCGCCTGGCGCCGCAATGCCGGCATTCGCATCGACCATCTGATGCTGTCGCCGCAAGCCGCCGACCGCCTCGACGACGTCAGCATCCACAAGGACGTCCGCGGCTGGGACAAGCCGAGCGACCACGTTCCGGTCGAAGGTATTTTCAGCTTCTAAGCCTCAGAAAACGCTTAGAATTCTGAGCTGCTGACCTGACCTGAGCTGGCCATGCTGACGGCAGCAGCACGCACGTCCGACGTGGCCACGGACATGGCGCGGTTCAGCATTTCGTCCGCTTCCGCCTGCTCGACCGTACCGAGGCAGGTATTGTGGGCAATGTTGAGCCAGACCAGCCCTTCAGCCTGCCGCGGCGGATAGGACTCCATGCCGTTGAACAGAAGATCACCAAGCCTGGCCTGCGCCAGACAATGTCCTTTGCTGGCAGCACTTTGCAGCCAGCGGGCACTCAGCGTCGGACTCTGTCCGAGCCCGCTTTCGCTCTGGTAGAGCAGGCCAACACGGTACTGCGCTTCCGCGTCGCCGAAATAGGTCGCCGCATGCAGCAGCATGCGATGATATTCGCTATCACTCTGGCGCAGCCCAACTTCCGGCGCACCAACACGGTAATAATCCCCGAGCTTCACGAAGGACCGCGCGACAATATCGGCCTCAAGACCCTTCGGCGCAGTATCAGCATGCTGGATGGCGATCTGCGAGAAATAGCCAAAGGCCTTGACCGGGTCCTTGTCCACGCCCTCGCCATTTTCATACATGGTCCCCAGCTGCCACAGCGCCAGCGGCCGACCAGCGGCCGCGTCGCTTTCGAGCGCGGAAATGTAGGTGTCGTCGGAAACAATGGCCATCCCGTCGAGCGAACGGGCAAGGTCGGAAGCCGCATCAATTGCGGTCTGCGCGTGGGCGGATCCAATCGCGGAAAAGCCAAGCAGCAAGACGGTAGCGGCACTAAGAGCGGTCCGCATGATACTCCTTTCGCCCATGAAGACATGGGCGGATACTGATTGCAGCCGCCGCTTTTGCGGGTCTGCTGCACCTTCCGGCATCGCCGGGCAGATGCTCTGGTTCCATGGTGAGTTTGCCCGGTCGTCAGGCGCAGGCAAAGCTATGTCTTTCCAAGAGGTAAACGCGCTTTGTGTCGGGATTCCGCCAACCAGATCACAAGCATGCGCCATGGCCGAATTGGTGGCTAAAGTGCCACACCTGGAAGCATCGATCTTTCGCAATCCTGCGTTCATGCTCACCATCATTCGACGGACATCCACCCGCCAGGTAACAAAATTTCGGGGAAAGCAATACCGAGCGGCTGCACTTTACGTGTCGTCCATCCCGGTATCAGCACCCGCCCCCGAATGCCAAATCCAGTCCATAATTCTCGCGACGCCTCACCAGGAAGCGCGCCAGAGCAATTTCGTGGCCCTGTTTAGGGTGAGATTGTGGCGGGATCCCTCGCCAAATGGTTGACGCCGAGCCGAGACGCGCTGAATCCGGAGGCTTGTTGCTGAATCGTCACAAATGACGGATCGATGGCGCAAAGAAAAAGGCCCGGAATATGTCCGGGCCCCTTTCTCAGGTTAACGGCAGTGTCCGCCCTAGCTGACATTCTTGAGCGCTACGAGGATCTTGGCGCGACGATCGATGGCGGTCTCGCGACGGGCCTTCTGCTCCTCGATCACCTCTTCCGGCGCCTTGGCGACGAACTGCTCATTACCAAGCTTTTTGTCGACATCGGCGATTTCCTTGTCGAGCTTGCCGACTTCCTTTTCAAGGCGGGCCTTTTCGACAGCGATATCGATCACACCGGTCAGCGGCAGCGCATAGGTCGCGTCGCCGACGACAAACTGGGCAGATTCACCCGGCACCACATTCTGCGGCGAAATCTCTTCCAGACGCGCTAGGCGGGTGATGAGCGAAGTGCTGGTGACGATACGCGCCAGCGTCTCTTCCCCTGCCCCGGTGACCACCATCTGCAGCTTGGCGCTGGCCGGCACGTTCATTTCGGCTCGAACCGAGCGAACGTTCGAGATCACGTCAACCAGCCAGGCGAGCTCAGCGTCGGCAGCAGCGTCCTCGTAACCGTTGAGATCGGGCCATTCCGTGAGGATCAGCAGGTTCTCACGCGGCGAGCCGAACTTGCCGGTTTCGGCCCAGAGCTCTTCGGTGACGAAGGGCATCATCGGATGCAGCATGATCAGGATCTGGTCGAGCGCCCAGGCCGCCGTGGCGCGGGTCTCGGCTTTCGCAACCTCGTCTTCACCCATGAAGACGGGCTTGGCGAATTCGACATACCAGTCGCAGAACGTGCCCCAGACAAAGTCATAGGCGCTGTTGGCGGCTTCGTTGAACTTGTAGTCCTCAATGCCCTTGCGCACTTCGGCAAGCGCACGTGCGGTGGACCCTACAATCCAGCGATTGAGCGCGAGCTTGTTGGTCTTGGGATCGAAGCCTTCGACGCGACGGCACTCGTTCATCTCGAGGAAGCGAGCGGCGTTCCAGATCTTGGTGACGAAGTTGCGGTAGCCCTCGACGCGGCTGATCGACAGCTTCAGGTCGCGGCCCTGCGCAGCCATGGCCGCAAGCGTGAAGCGGGTGGCGTCGGCACCATATTCATCCACGAGCTTGAGGGGATCGATCACGTTCCCCTTGGTCTTGCTCATCTTCTGGCCCTTCTCGTCGCGGACAAGGGCATGCATGTAGACCGTGTGGAACGGCTCTTCCTCAAGGAATTCGAGGCCCATCATCATCATGCGGGCCACCCAGAAGAAGATGATATCGAAGCCGGTGACCAGAACATCGGTCGGGTAGTAGCGCCTCAGCTCAGCGGTCTCGTCCGGCCAGCCCATGGTCGAGAACGGCCAGAGGGCCGACGAGAACCAGGTATCCAGCACGTCGGGGTCGCGGACCAGCTCGACCGGCTTGCCATAATGCTTCTCGGCAGCAGCCTTCGCTTCTTCCGCGCTGTAGGCCACAAAGGCCTCGTTGTCCGGGCCGTACCAGGCCGGAATCTGGTGACCCCACCACAGCTGACGCGAAATGCACCACGGCTTGATGTTTTCGAGCCACGCGAAATAGGTGTTTTCGTACTGCTGGGGCACGAACTTGGTGCGACCCTCGCGGACAGCGGCCAGCGCCGGCTGAGCGAGGATGTCGGCCTTCACCCACCACTGGTCGGTGAGGAATGGCTCGATGACGACGAGCTTGGACTTCTCGTCGTGCGGCACCATGATCTTCTTGTCCTCGATGTGATCGAGGCCGCGGGTCGGATTTTCTTCGGCCAGAGCGGTCAGGTCAGCAATGATGGCCTTGCGCGCCTCGAAGCGATCCATGCCGCGATATTTTGCGGGAATGAAGTCAGCATCAATGATGGCGCCGCGCGTCGTGAAGACATTGATCGGTTCAAGTCCTGCGCGAGCCCCGACCTCGAAGTCGTTGAAATCGTGCGCCGGGGTGATTTTCACCGCGCCGGTGCCGAGCGTCGGATCTGCGTATTCATCGGCGATAACAGGAATACGGCGACCAACCAGCGGCAGCTCTACGAACTTGCCGATCAGGTTCTGGTAACGCTCATCGTCCGGATGCACGGCAACGGCGACGTCGCCCAGCATGGTCTCAGGACGCGTGGTGGCAACGATGATGTAGTCGCGGGTCTCCGTGCCCGTGACGTTGCCCTCTTCGTCCTTGATCGGGAACTCATAGGTCACGCCATCTGCGAGAGGATAGCGCAGGTGCCACATGTGGCCCTTGATCTCGATGTTCTCCACTTCGAGGTCGGAAATGGCCGTTTCGAGGCCCGGATGCCAGTTGACCAGGCGCTTGGCGCGATAGATCAGGTCGCGCTTGTGCAGCTCGACAAAGACCTTGGTCACGGCGCGGACCATCTGGTCGTCGGGCGACCCGTCCTTGCCCATGGTGAAGCGCTCACGGCTGAAATCAGCCGAAGCGCCAAGGCGCTTGAGCTGGTTCATGATGGTGCCGCCGCTCTCGGCCTTCCATTCCCAGACGCGCTCAATGAACTTTTCGCGGCCCATGTCGCGACGGCTCATCTGCTTTTCATTGAGCTGGCGCTCAACAATCATCTGCGTCGCAATACCGGCATGGTCGGTGCCCGGCTGCCAGAGCACATCCTTTTTCAGCATGCGATTGAAGCGAACCAGGATGTCCTGAATCGTATTGTTCAGCGCGTGGCCGATATGCAGCGAACCCGTGACATTGGGCGGCGGAATGACGATGGTGAAGGTTTCTGCACCGGGCTTGGCCCCTGCCCCGGCCTCAAAGGCTTTCGCATCGAGCCAGGCATCATAGATGCGGGCTTCGACGGCGGCGGGATCATAGGTCTTTTCAAGCATAGGTCACTCGCAACAGCAAAGGCCCGCCAGGCGGCATTGGCGGGCAGAATTAGGTGGCAGACTTCAAGCAAATGCACGCGAAGCGGTCAACACTTCGCGTGGGGCCATGTCGACGCGCTCCGGAGATCGGGAGCCAGAACTGAGATGGGAATTGCAGATGGAATTATCCAGTCCGGGACCATGGCACCGGACTGGTGAGCCTCATTCGCCGCGCGCGACGCGGGCAATTTCCTTTTCCACCATGCGCTCGACGACGGATGGCAGGTTTTCGTCAAGCCATTCCTTGAGCATCGGCCGAAGCATATCGCGCATCATGGCTTCAATGGTGAGGCCAGGATTGCCAATGCCGAGGGCGCTGAGTTTGCCGATGGAGCCGCGAACAGCGGCCTTGGTCGCCGGCTCAAGCAGTTCGTCGGCCAGATCAGCGGTCAACGTTGGATCAGGCAGCGGAGACGGCTGAGCCATCACCGGCTCAGGACGCTGCGCCGGCTGAGGCTCGAATTTGGGCTCAACCATGGCCTCGGGTTCGCGCAGAATGCGCGGAGCCGGATCAAAGCTCGGAAGATCATCATCGGCCTCGAATGCGACGTCTTCTGCCTCAACGAGCTTTGCTGGCTCTTCGGCTTTTTCGGTATCGGCGAGGATGGAGTCGAAGCTGAGGCCTGCCGCATCTCCCTCTTCAACGATCTGCGAAGGCGACAGTGCCAGCGGCTCGATGTCCTCGAGCATGTCCGAGAGGTCCCGATCTGCCTGCTGCCCCAAGGGGCGGGCGGGCGCGGCCTGCATGGGAGCGGCCGATTGAACAGCTGGGCGGCGCGGGGCGCCGGCGGCATCGTCGTCGGCGATAATCTGCCGGATCGACGACAGGATTTCATCCATGGACGGTTCTTTTGGAGCCGGCTTGTTCATCAGTGCCTCTTACTCATGCGCCCGACAAGAGAGGCGTCCGCTTGCGCACCACTCTGATTCGTAAACAATACCTTATCTGCTAGGGGCGAAATAAGGAATCTCCCCAAGGCGCTGTTCGCTGTTCTTCCACCAAAAGTTATGGCCGGGACGAGCCCGGCCATTTTCAAACTTGGCGATGCATGGACCGGCCTATTGCGGAACGGTGCGCAGTTCCTGCCACACGTCTTCGACAGCCTGCGTATAGGGCACGGCAGTCTTGACGGCGACCGGAAGACCGAGATCCTGGGCGGTGAGGCGCCCCATCGCGTTCAGCAGCGCAAATGTCGCGACGATCTTGCCGTTGCCTGCATTTATCTGCGCCTCGCGTGCGCTGGTCAGATCAGCCTGGGCGTTCAGCACTTCCAGCGTCGTACGCGTTCCAAGATCGCGCTCCTGGATGACGCCATCAAGAACCGTCCGGCTGGATGCCACGCCGGCCTGTGCAGCCTGGATCTGTGCATCTGCGCTCTGGATCCCGGTCCATGCGGCAATCACTGCTGCCCGGATTTGGTCATAGGCACCCATAGCGCTCACCTCGGCACCGATCTGTCGCAGATTGGCCTGGCGAACGGCGGAGCCGATCTTGCCGCCTGCATAAATTGGCACAGAGATATTGAAGCCTAGAGAGGCAGAGAGCCCGCCCGAACTGGTGACCGCCAGCGCCGCATTGCGGTTACCCTGGCTCCATTGCCCCCCGGCAGTACCCGTAATGGTAGCGGTCGGGCCGAACCCGGATTCGGCGGCATCACTGCCCGCCTGTGCGGCGCGGATGCCAGCCTTGGCAAGCAGAATCCCAGGGTGGCCGATTTCTGCTTCAGAGATAGCGGCGTCCAAAGAACGCGGAATCAAGTTGGCGTAATTATGCGAGGTGCTCAGATTCTGCGGGCGCATCCCGACAAGGCGCTGAAAGCTGGCTTCATCTGCTTCAAGCTGGCTGCGGGCTGCCTGGTACATTGCCTGACCAGATGCGAGGCGAGCTTGGGCCTGCGCCACATCGATCCGAGTGCCCTCGCCCACTTCAAGGCGATCTTCCGCAGACTTGAGCTGCGCCTGGAAGAAGGTCAGGTTTTCCTGACGGAGGGCTACTAGTTCCCGACCTCCCAACACAGCCATATAGGCCTGAACGACCTCAAACAGGACGCGCTGTTCTGCATTGCGAAGGGTGTGCTCAGCAACTTCCGCCTGAGCCCGCGCGAGCTCGATCTGCGACTCCGTCAGATTGCTGTCGTAGATGGTCTGGTTATACCGAAGCCCAGCATTCAAGCTGGAATTATTGGTCCAGGTGCTGTTTCCGAGTGCAATGTCGTAACTGCCCCCAACGGAAGCCCCGATGGTAGGAAGGCGTCCTGCCTTCGCTCCAACGATACCTTCCGCGGCCACCTTTGCGTCGATCAGAGCCGACTGCAGGTCCGGTGCATGATCATAAGCCGCTGCTAGCGCCTGCGACAGGGACTGCGCGTTGGCCGGTACACTGGAAGCCAGCGCCACGGTCAGGCTCAAAAGGCTTGCGCTCAAAATCCCGCGAAATTTCATGAACCAATCTCCATATCCGACCATCAGTACGCCTGGCCAAACAGGTGCACAACCTACACCAATTATCTCAATAATGTTTATCCAGTGTTCGCGTCGCTTCGTGACACTGGTGCAACACCATTTCCTGCCTAAAACACGAATACGTCTCCCGACGGCCTTGGATCGAGTGGCGGCAGCGATGCATTGAAAGAAGCCTCGCGCTGGAAATCATCGCCTGTTCGCTGAACCAGCGTGGCCACCCCAACGCCTCCCTCACGGATCAGCGCCACCAGTCGTCCGCCATCCGTCAGCCGCTTCAATAAGGCGTCGGGAATAGCGTCAACCGCACCTTCGATCAGAATGACCTCGAATTGCGCATCGCCCAGGCCCGCCTCATCGCCACTGACGATTTGCGCGTTTGACGGCGTCAGCCGGGAAATATTGGTCTGTGCGATCTCAGCGAGACGCGCATCCGCCTCCAGGCCCACCACCTCACGCGCCAAAGCCGCAAGCACCGCTGTAGAATAGCCCGTACCCGCGCCGACATCGAGAACCCGATCGTCAGCGCCCACCTTGGCCAGTTGCACGAGCCGGGCGAAAGTCGTCGGATCTGAGAGAAAGCGTCCAGTACCCTTATCCAGAATATGGACGGCGTCGATGTAGGCAAGGCTGCTACGATCTTCAGGCACGAAGATTTCGCGCGGCACCTGTCCCATTGCCGCCAGAACTCGCCGGTCGAGCACGCCGCCAGCGCGAAGCTGACTTTCAACCATGGCTGTGCGAGCGACGGCGTGTTCGAGCAAGGTACCGACCAGACGAGATTATATGCTAGTCGTGAATATAGGCCCGACACATCCTTGGCAATCGTTCACCGCTGCCCGCGGCAAAGACGCCGCGGTCTCAGCGACGCTCGCCCGGCCCTTTCTTCACCTCGCGATCACCGTCCACAGGCTGATCCTGCTCGGACCCATCGGGTCGTTTGCCCAAGTCGTCGATATTGTCGTCCTTCTGGTTGCCCGGTCTCGTTTCCGTCGGCGCAGGCTTTCCTTTTGTTTGCTCAGACATCGTCCGTCTCCCGAATGCGTTCAGAGGATGCAACTGCCGATCACCGTTGACGTTCCCGACATGCGGTCTTCGCGTCGCATTTGGGGAAAGTTCATCAGGAGCCAAGCAGGCACTTGCATTCGTCTTTCCCCTCAAATACGTACTGGCTCCCAGAGGCCGCGTGGCGGAGTGGTTACGCAGCGGATTGCAAATCCGTGCACTCCGGTTCGATTCCGGACGCGGCCTCCATTCACCAAAATCGCGAATAGCCAGCCCTCTTGGTAGAGACTAGCGGGAC
>JAAZLP010000087.1 GCA_012799265.1 Phyllobacteriaceae bacterium
AGAATCACGAGAAGCACGTTCAGGCGAGCGACTTCTTCAACACCCTGCTAGGACGGCAAGTCTTCGTTTACGATAAGGATGGAGGCCGCGTTAACCACGCGAATTGACCTCTTTTTCGGCTTGCCCAGTCATACTGCCCCCAAGTGTTTGGGGACGCAGATCATGATTGCACGTGCCTTGCGAAATGTTGTCGCCGCGAGCGTGGCGATATCCACCCTTGTTGTTGCCGCGCCTGTGAGCGCACAGAGCTTCCAGCCTGGCTGGCGCTTCGCTCCGCCGCCGGGTGTCACCTTCACCACCGGTCAACCGCGACATGCGCTTGCCCTACAGGCGAATCCGCAGGTCGCGCCGGTCTATCTGCGGCAGGTTGTTCCCTATTCAACCAACGAACGCAGCGGCACGATCGTGGTCGATACGCGCGCCCACTTCCTCTATCTGGTGCTGGGAGGCGGCAAGGCGCTGCGCTACGGCATCGGGGTGGCGCGTGACGGCTTTGAGTGGAGCGGGACGCATCGGGTGACGCGCAAGGCCGAATGGCCAAGCTGGACGCCACCGGCGGAAATGCGCAAGCGGCAGCCGGGATTGCCTGCCCATATGGAAGGCGGACCAAATAATCCGCTGGGTGCCCGCGCGCTTTATCTTGGCTCAACACTCTATCGCATCCACGGCACAAATGAACCGTGGTCGATCGGGCAGAATGTTTCTTCTGGATGCATTCGCATGACCAATGAAGACGTCATCGATCTTTACGAACGCGTGCAACTTAATTCGAAGGTGGTGGTCCTTTAGTAAGGTTCATCGCCCATAGTCGCCGCCCCCGTCCGAAACTGAGGAATGCGGAAATGCGTCACGTGCCGGCCCTGATCAATCGATTTGCCAACGACGAGCGCGGTGTTTTCGCCGTGCTGTTCGGGGTCATGGCAATCGTACTGGTCGCGCTTGGTGGCGCCACGGTGGACTATGTGACGCTGGAACAGACCCGCGCCCGCGCGCAGTCGGCGCTCGATGCAACGGTGCTGGCGCTGCAACCTGAAATCAATCGGGGCATCACCAACGAAGAAATAAGAGCACGCGCGGAGGCGCTGGTCATCGAACGGATTGGTGACACGCGGGTGCAGGCCAATGTCGACACGATCACAACCGACCCCCAAACGGGGCGCCTGTTCCTGGGCGGCCGTTTTACCATGCCGACGATGTTTGTGTCGCTGGTCGGCGTCACGGAGCTTGGGGCATCCTTCAGCTCTGAGGCCATGAAGGGGTCTCTGAACATGGAGATTGCCCTGGCGCTCGACGTGACAGGGTCGATGGCCGGCAACCGGATAAAGGTATTGAAGGAAGCGTCCACCGAACTGGTGGATGTTATCCTTGCCAACAATTCGGGAGACACAACGGCAAAGATTGCCATTGTCCCCTATTCCCAGGCCGTCAACGCGGGCACCTACGCCCAAGCCATTCGCGGCCCAATCGTCGCTCCGAAAAACCTGACGGGCGTCACCTGGTCAACAGGATCGACCAAATCGATCACCGGTGCCACCAACACCTCGCCGGTGAAAATCTCGTCGTCCTATCACGGTTTCAAGAACAATGATTGGGTCTATATCTCTGGCCTCAATGGCGTGTCGCACGTCAACAACCAAGCGTTCCAGGTGCAGTCGGCGTCGACACACAGTTACGAACTGCGCGGCAGCACTTCCAACTGGTGGAGTTCTGATGCGACATCCGGGTCCGCGATCAAATGTCAGAACGCCGGTTGCAACCCAACGCTGACCTCGGCCCGCCACGGCTTCTCTACAGGTGATTATATTGTCATCACCGATGTGCGGGGCATGACCAATCTGAACAACCGTCTACATCAGATTACGGCAACGACACGCGACACCATGGTCATCGGCGGCATGCCGGCTGGTGGTGGCGGCAATTATCAGGCCAATACGGGCCGGATATATTGCACCTGGCAGAACGCCACGGAGGGCTGTGAATACTATCGGTTTCAAACGCAGGCCGGATCATGGGTGGCCTCAAGGGTCACCACCTGCGTGACCGAGCGCTCTGCCAACCCGTTCAATGATCAGCCGCCATACGTGACCTATGCCGGAAGAAACTATCCGCCGGCCGGAGATTGCCCGAGCAGCGTGATCGTCCCCCTCACTGATCAGCGCGCAACGCTTACAACGGCCATCAGCAACCTGCCGGCGACAGGGACGACCTCGGGAAGTCTCGGTATCCTCTGGGCCTGGTACATGCTCTCCCCCAATTTCGGCTATATCTGGCCCGAAATGCGTCGACCCGAACCATACGATACGCCTGATCTGCTGAAGGCAGCGATCATCATGACGGACGGCGATTTCAACACCGTGCATTATGACGGCGTTCTATCGCGCGATTCCAATATTGGCAGCTCTTCCGGCCGACACAGAAACAATGCGCACAATGGCCCGCCGTACGAGCAGGCCAAGCGCTATTGCGACGAATTAAGGAAGGCCAGAATCACCGTTTATACCGTGGGCTTCGAGATCGGCACCGGCAGCGCCGCGGAGGAAATCATGATGTATTGCGCCAGCGATCCGGCGAACTACTATTCCGCCGCGAACGGCGAAGCCTTGAAGGACTCATTCCGGCAGATCGCCCGCAACATTTCGGCGCTGCGACTGACAATGTAGGGGGAAGCTAGCATCCCAACTGAGAGCTGACGGGGGTCGCGGCGGCGATCCAGTGAGAGCCAAGGCCGTTGAACGCGAAGCGCCGGCGGCTCCCGAGCTGACCGATGCATTCCTGATGGAACACGTCGCAGACGAGAGAGCGAGTCGGGGCTCACTCTCTCAACAATAACAGCGCCGACGTTTATTCCGACTCGATGGTCACGGTAGCTACCAGGTAAGCAGCATTACCTGACGCGATGCTAGCGGATAAAACATCTGATAATTTAATTTCCAGGGTCTATCTTCGATCCAGTCGATATATTTCTCCACCCACGTCTGGAACACTGTCCACAAACGCGATCAGGTCGGAAACCTCCACAGGGATGCGGAGATCATTCTGGAGGCTGATTTCTATAATCGGCTCATCCACTGGCGACGCGTAACGAAACGCAGCGTTTTGCGCCTTAACCGCTTCGACCGTCGACATCATCGGGTCAGCCAAACCTAATCCGATCGAGAACACCTCCGCATCCTCAAGCAGTTTATCAACAACGACGAAATAGATGGCGGGAAACTCAAAGCCTGGTTTCTGCCTGTCCTCGCCTGGAATTATGGGGACTTCCAGGTCGAACTTGGAAAAGTTGTCGAAGCCCTCTTTTATGCAAAGACCTTTTTTCTTTACCTCAAACGCGGTGGCAACAGCGTCATACAGGGCATCAGCATTGTCGAGGCAGGTCTGATCGGACGCTTGAGGTATCTTGAGCGTCAGAGGAACGAAGAACCGCTCCGAGGATGATGCGGCTTCAACGATGTCGGACAAGTATACATCCGCCTCAAGCTTAGGCGAACAAGCGGCTAGCGGCGCCAGTGCGCAAATCGCTAAAAACAATCTTGGCTTAAACATATTCCCCCCATTCTTTTTGACCAATGGGACTTACCGAGCACCTAAACATTGCGCCGCTCGACGTCCTCTATAGTTCAAGAAGCCCCTAATGGACTGACATATAACATTTTGCAATCAGGCTGCTGGTTTGGCAGGCCTGCTCTCAGGAGCAAAACACTGGTCAGCGCGAAAGGACATGCTCTGGTCAAGCCCTATGGAAAGCCATGTATCGATGGAGAGAGAGCCGGTGACGCCCCGGTGGCGACCCTGCAGGCGCGCATAGCAACAGGCAGAGCCACGGCGCTGCAGATAATTGCTAAAATCTTTGATTAGGGATGGTACCGCCTCCCCGGATCGAACGGG
>JAAZLP010000005.1 GCA_012799265.1 Phyllobacteriaceae bacterium
CCGGATATAGAAATCGTCGGCGACCGCTTCGTGTTTCAGGCAGAAGTTCTCTTTCCCAGCGGTTCCGATGCCCTGCAACCCGAGGGCCGCCAGCAAATCCGCCAGTTGGCAGTCTTGTTGCGCGATCTAGCCGACCGGATACCCGATGATATCGATTGGGTGCTCCGAGTGGATGGTCACACAGACCGTCGCCCTATCGCGACACCCGACTTCCCATCGAACTGGGAGCTCTCCAGCGCTCGCGCAATATCGGTCGTCAGGCTATTGCTGAACGAAGGCATCCCGGCCAACCGTCTGGTCGCAGCCGGCTTTGGGGAGCACCAACCGCTCGACCCACGCAACACCCTCGACGCCTACGACCGCAACCGCCGCATCGAGCTCAAGCTGACGGAGAGATAGGAGCAGTGCGATCAAGGATGCTTAGCGCTTGTTCGCCTTGAGAAATCAGAAAACGAGCAAGCTCTTTCCGGTTCTTCTCTAGCTTCAATCGATGTTTTTTTGACGGTGCCGATTGATAGCGCTTGATGATAAGGGGCAGGATACGAACAACTTCGACAAACGAGCGAAGGTAATAGTACCTTTCAATGACAGAGCGCTCCACTTCCGGCAGAAAAGAGCAGATCCCATCCAAGTATTCAGAAAGCAAAAAGCTTTCTAGCTCAGTATATTCAGCGAACTTGCCTCCCCTTCCCAGGATGTGCGTCCATGGCGCTGCTACCTTCACCAAATCGTATCCCAGGCGGGAGCTAGATGCTTTCCCCCAGTCGATAAGGTAAAGTCGCCGATCCTTCTCGGAAATCAAGATGTTCCCGGCATGCGTGTCGCCATGGGCTAAGGTGGGTGGCGTAACAGCTTCAATCTGGCCAAGCTTATTGGCCCCTTGCGCCACATTCCGTACTATCCCTAGCAAGCGCTCTCGATCTTCATGCTCCGCAAAGAAGGCCTGAATGGCATTGTTCAATGCATTTGCTCGTGATCTTATACCAACGGCCACTGATTGCTACTGATGTGCCCATTGGCGCAGTCCGAGTGACATGATGCACCAGGGCTGATCGATAAGCTTATTCCAGGCATCACAGCAGTGGTCGAGGATCTCGTCGTAGGATTGGAAGATGCGGTTGGACAGCCAGTTCTCGCGCATGAACTGCCAGACATTTTCGGCTGGGTTGAGCTCTGGGGCCTTTGGCGGGAGCGGCAGCAAGGTGATGTTGTCGGGCAGGATGAGCTTGTCGGTCGTGTGCCAGCCGGCCTGATCGAGCATGACGAGGGCATGGGCGCCCGGGTCGACGACCAGCGCGATTTCGTCCAGATGCCGCTGCATCGCCGCGGTGTTGCACTTGGGCAGGACGAGGCCTGCTCCCTTGCCTTTGGCGGGACAGATGGCGCCGTCGCCACTAGCGGACGCCGAAGGCGGCTAGATGTAGGCTGACTTGGTGCGCTGGTCCTGGGGAGCGCTGGGCCTGGTGCCGCGCCGCGCCCAGCGCCGGGTGATCTTGTTCTTCTGGCCGATGCGCGCTTCGTCCTGCCACCAGATCTCTATTGGCGTACCCGCTGGTAGGCGCGCCTGGAGCGCCGCCAGCTCCTCGGGGAAGTTTTTTTAAAAGCCTCAAGCGCAAGCTCGTTCTGGCTGTGGTGACGGGGCCGCGCCGTCAGGCGCCGAAATCCCATGGCCCTCAGTTCGCGGCCCACGGTGGTTTCTGCCACCTCGACACCGAACTCCTCGTAGAGCCAGCGCACGAGATCTTTGCGTCGCCAGCGTACCACGCCATGAATCGCCGGGATCGGCCCACTCTCCACAATCTCCGCCAGTGCATGACGCTGCTCATCGTTGAGCCGCGGCACGGCGCCAGGTGCCTTGCGGTCGAGCAATCCCGCGGCTCCCTCCGCGTTGAAGCGCAGGACCCAGTCCCGGATCACCTGCAAGCCGACACCGCCGGTCGTTGCCGCCTCGCTCCGGCTGCCGCCGTCATAGATCACTGCCAGCGCCAGAAGCCGCCGGGTCTGCTTGGCGTCCTTCGACGCCTTCGCCAGGCTCCGCAGTTGAGCCCCATCAAAGTCCTCTCGAAGCCGAATCGGCGCGGCCATGGCAAACCTCCTCTGTTCGCCACGGTGAATCACAAATCGCTCAGAAGGGAAACCGTCGATCGAGAGTCCTACTCACACGCCGCTGGTATAAAGCAATCCGCGGCCGCCTCAAGTATCCGCTCCTGCGCGCTGCCGGGTTGAATCTTCACACTTCTCACTCTCACCGCTCCGGGTTGCTCTGCTCCCAAACAACTACCGCGGCCGGTGTCAGCGATCGTTGACCTGGATCAATCAACTTCAAACACCCGTAACGGTGGGACAGTGGA
>JAAZLP010000088.1 GCA_012799265.1 Phyllobacteriaceae bacterium
CCGCGTGCGATGGAGGTGAAATTGCCCCAGGGCTTGTAGGCGGTCGATTGGGATTGCGTCAGCGCCCGCGTTTGCACGTTGTCGCGCAAGCGTTTGACTATCCCGCTCACTTTCTGCGCCAGGGAACGTTTTGTGACGAAGACAGCGTCCTGAGTTGCAATCACCGCGATGTCCGTAAGGCCATAAACCGCCACGTGCGTCTCGTCCGACACCACCAGTGATTCCGTGACCTCGTCCAGCGTCACTGGTCCCTGTGTGAAGTTGCCGCCTGCGTCATGTTCACTGGTCTGCCACACACCTTCCCAGCTGCCCAGGTCGGACCAGCCATGATCTGCGGCCACCACTACGGCCTTTCGCGTCTTCTCGAAGATGGCATAGTCGACTGAAATGTCCGGTGCGCGCGCGAAGGCCTCCTCATCCAGCAACAGGGTGCCATCCACCCTTTTGGCTCTGCCGACAGCAGCGATTGCGGCTTCGACCACTTCCGGTGCCAGAGCTGCCCCCTCTCTTAGAAAAGTGCCAGCTGAGAACATGAACATCCCGGAATTCCAGAAGTGCGAGCCTCTGGCGATCATGGCGTTGGCCACTTCTGCGGATGGTTTCTCGACAAACCGCTCCACCCGGGCGGCGCCTTCGCCCGGTCGGGCGCGTGACCTTATATAGCCAAATCCAGTATCGGGACGCGTGGGCGCAATGCCAAAGGTAACCAGCTTGCCTTCGGCGGCCGCCTGCCTCCCGAAATCGTTGGCTTGCCAATAAGCACGTCCAATCTCGACCTGATGGTCCGAGGGGAGCACCTGAAGGATCACATCCTCGCCGTAGGTGTCGCGTGCATATTCGGCCGCTGCAGCAATTGCTGCGGCGGTGTTACGTGTTTCCGGCTCCAGCAGCACGACATCGAGCTCTTGGCCAAGAGCCGCGGCTTCCTCGAGCACGTAATCGCGATAGTCGACATGCGTCACGACAATCGGCAGGCGATAGCGCCCACCATGTCCGACGCGGAGCAATGTGCGTTGGAAGAGGCTGTTGCCGCCCATCCAGGGCAGAAACTGCTTTGGCCGGTCCGCCCTTGAATAAGGCCATAACCGCGTGCCCTGGCCACCAGCCAGAATGACGGGAAGGATACCGAGACCCATGCGAAACCCCTGAATCACTGCCGCAAAATGCTTTGGGAAGGCCGGTCAAACTCGCCGCGTCTGCCGCGGTCGTTTCAGGGCGATCTAAGGTTGCCGGGTTTTCCCCATTCGCACAAGCCCCTATCCGGCGGCCCGCTTTTGCGTAGGGATCGCAGGCAGGGCGGCGAAGTCGGTCTGGTCGACATCGCTGAGTGTTTTCATCATCAGACCGCGGAAGACGGGTTCTTTTTCATCCATATGGCCGGTGATCGACGGCATGCCATTGATCTTGCAAACCAGCGAGGATGAGAGCGCCGCCTCGATCTCGGGGCGCATGAGATTGAGCGCCCGGGCGCCGGGGCCAACGATGAGGATGTGGCTCGGGTCAAACATGGCCAGCATGCGGGACAGCCCATAGCCGATGGCTCGGCCCGCCAGGTTAAACGCATGAGTGAAGTTCCGGTCACCGGCTTCCGCGCGCTGGATCAGCGACTCATATTGCTGGGCCGGAACGGCCGGGGCAGGGGCTGCGGTTTCGGGGACCGAATAGGCTGCTCGCAGGACGCCATAGTCGGCCGCATAGGCTTCAATGCATCCGCGCATGCCGCATCGGCACAGCGCCCCGCCGGGGGTGTGGTTCATATGCCCGAATTCGGTCGCGCCATCGTCCCCGCGTCCCATGATCTGGCCGTGAAGGCTCAGCCCCATAGCGACGGTCGAACCCACAAAGACTGTGGCGACGCTGGCGTCCTGCAGGTCCGGATCAAGCCAGCGGGTCCCTTCGGCGAGGAGGCGCCCACGCTTGTGCAGCGTCACCGGAAGCCCGCTGCTTTCGGCAAGGTCACTGGCAAAAGGCATGCCTGCCAGCCCGGTCAGTGGCGACCATTGCAGGCCGCTGCCGTCGCGGTCGAGAATGCCTTGGATGGAAATGGCCACACGGCGCAGCGCTCCCTTGGCCTTCGCATTGCGGGCGATCATGTGATCGAGCTTCTGCCCCAGAAATTGGTGCGGCGGCGTCTCCCGGAAGGTGGACGGGGAAATCTCGCTTTCCGTCCGATCGACAAGCACGCCGGCATAGTCGATCAGCGAAAGCCGCGCCTTGTTCACATCAATCTCGAACAGCGCCACATAGGCGGCCTGTCTGGCGAAGCCTACGAGCGTCGCTGGTCGGCCACGTCCTCTGGCGTCATCGCTCCTGGGCTCGACCAGTTCTTCCACCAGGTTCTGGGCCAGCAGGTCCTGCATGATCGCGGTGACACTGGCATGGCTGAGGCCCGTCAGGCCGGCGAGAGCCGTACGCGATTGCGGACCATTGGCGCGCAGGGCACCGAGAAGGAGGCCCCGGTTGTGCCGTCGAACGCTATCGCTATCGCTGACGGAACGTGCCACGCGATCTACTCCCCAAGTCCAGCAACCATGTGGCTCATCCCGGCTCTCTACTTCAACCCGGCCATTAGTTCGAGGCTCGAAATTGATATTGACTTACGTACATCGAGCATGCCACATCTTTTTTCGAGCACTAAAATTATTGCTCAAGGCGCAGGGGGAAGGGTGCCTGGGTAGGAGGATGCCTGCCCTCTGCATTGCTGGTCGCGACGCGACCAATGGGAGGACATCATGAACAAATTCGCAGCGGTCCTGCTTGCCTCGACCGTCTTCGCCGGTGCTGCCATCGCGCAGGACCCG
>JAAZLP010000006.1 GCA_012799265.1 Phyllobacteriaceae bacterium
CGAGCCTACCAGCTATCAGGCAGGCGATCTTGAGCCAGCTCAGTCAGCCGCCGCCGCCCAACTGTCCTCACTGTCGTAGGAAGTGGCGAAGAATACTCAGCAGACTTCTGCCAAAGTAGTGCTAGCCTTTCGCACGACTTGCCTCAGCCGGCGTCCCATGACAAAAATCGAGACAAAACAATAGAGAAGGGGGCGTCGATGGCAGGGCTGATCGGCTTTTATCCGGGGTCGTTTGATCCGCTTACCAATGGTCATCTCGATGTCATCGAGCGCGCTTGCAAGCTTGTGGACACGCTTGTCGTGGCCGTCGGCATCAGCGCGACCAAGAAGAACCCTCTCTTTACGCATGAAGACCGCATCGCGATCCTCGAGCAGGTACTGCCGCCCATCGGCAAGCGCACCAACACCGAGTTCCGCATCGTCGATTTCTCGGGGCTGATGGTCAATGTCGCGCGCGACAATGGCGCCAAGCTCATTATCCGGGGTCTGCGCGATACCACTGACTACAATTATGAGATGCAGATGGTCGGCATGAACGCCCAGATGGCGCCGGACCTGCAGACCGTTTTTCTCCCCTCCAGCCCGCCGGTGCGGCATATCTCGGCCACATTGGTGCGCCAGATCGCAGAGATGGGCGGTGATATTTCCGCTTTCGTTCCGCCAATCGTACTCAAGGCACTCGCTAACAAATGATCAAGTTTACCCGCCGCAGCTTCGCCGCCCTCGCGTTTGGCGCCACTCTCCTCGCCGCTGCCCCCGCGTTTGCCCAGGAAGGCAAGCCGCACATGATCCTGACGCTGGAAGATGGCGTTGTGGACATCGAGCTTCTGCCGGACCTTGCGCCCAAGCATGTTGAGCGCGTTGTGACCCTCACCGAGCAGGGTGCCTATGACGGCGTGGTGTTCCACCGTGTCATCGAGGGCTTCATGGCCCAGACCGGTGACGTTGCTAACGGCAAGTCGGACTCGCCGAACTACAACCTGGCCCGCGCCGGTACGGGTGGTTCCGATCTGCCGGACGTCGAGGCCGAGTTCAATTCTGAAAGCTTCCAGCGCGGCATTGTTGGCGCAGCCCGCTCGAGCAACCCGAACTCGTTCAACTCGCAGTTCTTCATCACCTATGATGACGCTTCCTTCCTCGACGGTCAGTACACCGTCTTCGGCAAGGTCGTGTCCGGGATGGAAGCTGTCGACGCGCTGGAAAAGGGCCCGCAGAGCCAGAACGGCGCCGTGGCCAACCCGGACAAGATCGTCTCGGCCAAGATCGAATATAAGTAAGCTGGTGGGGCCGTCTTCTTGAGGACGGCTCTTTCCTTTTCGGCGGCTTGCCTTGCGCGCGCCGCCCAATGGCCTTAAATCCGGGCCACATTTCCAAAAGAGAGTCCACGACATGGCCTATGCCGATCCCGAAAACACCCTCGTCATCGAAACCACCAAGGGCAAAGTGGTCATCGCCATGCGTCCGGACGTGGCCCCCGGCCATGTTGACCACATCAAGAAGCTGGCTCGCGAAGGTGCCTATGATGGGGTGGTGTTCCACCGTGTGATCGAGGGCTTCATGGCGCAGACCGGCGACGTGAAGTTCGGCAATTCCAACCTGCCGGAGTTCAATCCGTCCCGCGCCGGTACGGGTGGTTCGAAATATCCAAACCTGAAGCAGGAATTCAACAACGAGCCGCACGTTCGTGGCACGGCCTCGATGGCTCGCGCCCAGGACCCGAACAGCGCAAACTCGCAGTTCTTCATCTGCTTTGCTGACGCGCCGTTCCTCAACCGTCAGTACACGGTCTGGGGTCAGGTCATCGAAGGCATGGAAAATGTCGACCAGATCAAGCGCGGCGAGCCGGTCGTCAATCCGGACAAGATGGTCTCGGTCAAAGTTGCCGCTGACATCGCTGAATAAGCTCATACTGGCGGCCTCGGCCGCCAGTTTTGTTTTTGCCGCGCCGGTGAGTGCCACGGAATGGTTCGTCTGCACCGATCCGGCAGAGACGGTGGAACTCGGCATTCTCCGAGGCACAGCTGGCGGCTTCGGCGGCTTTGCCGCCTCGATGGCGATTGGCGACGACCGCTGGGTGACTGACCCTGCCTATGGAGAAGGGACCATCTTCACCATCGGGCAGGGCTTTTCCGACGAGAGCGGTACCAGGGCCGACTTTTTCGACGACATCGTCAATGAGCGCGTGGCCGAGCTGCGCGTAGTCCACGCCACGGAACTCGGTGAAACGGTCTTTGCCGAAACGCTCCGCGTGATCGGCAGGGGCGTCTGACCCGTTGTGTGCGGCGGCGAAGAATAGACGCGGGCTTGACCGGGCATCCTGACCGGGCGTGACTGGGGTCAGATTTTCCCCTGAGTCTCGCAGGTTTAATTTTGAAAATGGATGCAATTCTTTGGGCGCTGATGGGCGTCGTGGCCGGCATATGCATTGCAGCGCAGGCCCCGATCAATGCGAGCCTCGGCAAGGCGCTTGAGGTGCCGGTCGCTGCCGCAGCGGTTTCGTTCCTCGCAGGCGGCGTTGTGCTCTGGGCACTGGCGTTCATTTTCAGCCATTTCAGTGGCGTCGCCATCAACTTTGGCGCGCCGGCGCCATGGACATTTGTGGCCGGCGGGTTGCTCGGGGCCTTTTATGTATTCTCCAATATCACCCTGACGCCGATGATCGGCGCGGCGGCGGTGATGGCGCTGTCGGTCGCGGGTCAGTTGGTCGGAGGGCTGTTCCTCGACAAGATCGGCTTCATGGGCATGGCTGTGCGGGAGATTACCATGGGGCGACTGGCAGGCGCTGCACTTTTGATCATCGGCGCGGTGATGATCCGCGTTCTCTAGCCTCGTTCGGCAACTTTGGGACGCATGACCCGTTCCCGCTGCGCCACACAAATGATAACCAGCCGCCATGCGCGTTTCAGAATTCGACTTCCACCTGCCCGAAAACCTCATTGCCCTCCATCCGGCCGAGCCGCGCGACAGCGCTCGACTGTTGGTGGTGCGACCAGGCGGGCCGTTTGAAGACCGGCACGTGCCGGACCTCAGAACCCTGCTGCGGCCCGGCGACGTGCTTGTTGTCAACGATACGCGTGTCCTGCCGGCCGAACTGCGCGGCGTCCGTATTCGTGGCGAGAACAGGGCTGGTGTCTCGTTCAACCTCCACAAGCGCGTCGATGCGAAGACCTGGCGCGCCTTTGCGCGGCCGGCCAAGAAGCTGGCGCTGTTGGATGAGCTCGAACTGACCAATGGTGAGATGGAGCCGCTGAAGGCGCGGATCTCCGGCAAGGGCGATGCGGGCGACGTGACGCTGGAGTTCGAACTGGCCGGGGCTGAGCTTGACGAAGCCATCAAGTCCCACGGTGCGATGCCATTGCCGCCCTATATCGGGGCGAAGCGCGGCGTCGAGGAACGCGACAAGGTCGATTATCAGACCGTCTATGCCGCCGAGGACGGCGCCGTTGCCGCGCCAACGGCGGGCCTGCATTTCACCGAAAAACTGCTGCAGGACCTCGCTGACATGGGCGTCGCCATGGAGCGGGTGACGCTGCATGTGGGGGCAGGGACCTTTCTGCCGATGAAGGCAGAAGACACCGACGATCACGTCATGCATTCGGAATGGGGCGAGATCGATCAGGCGACGGTCGAGCGGATCAATGCGCGCCGCGCCGCTGGCGGCCGGGTTGTCGCCGTGGGTACCACAAGCCTTCGCCTGCTGGAGACAGCATCACGCGCTACCGGCACCCTTGAGCCATTTATTGGCGACACGGATATCTTCATCACGCCCGGTTTCCACTTCAAGACCGTCGACGTGCTGATGACCAATTTCCACCTGCCGAAGTCGACGCTCTTTATGCTGGTCAGTGCCTTTGCCGGTTTTGAGACCATGAAGGCGGCTTATGCGCATGCGATCGGCAACGGTTACCGGTTCTATTCCTATGGCGACTCCTCGCTGCTGCACCGGGCGCAGCACCCTGAGGATGATGTGTGACGGGCTCGACTGCTCCAATCGCGCGTTATACCCGCCGCATCGCCTCTGCCCTGCGTCGGGCTGGGGCGGGTGAGCAGAAGCATCTTACCCTTTCGGGACTGGTCGAGCTTCTCGGTCCCACGGCGCATCGCCTGCTGCTGCTGGTTGTATCGCTCTTCAACATGATCCCCGGACCGCCGGGATATGGCGGCACGATCGCCTGGACGACCTGTGCCATCGCCGTTGCCATGCTTGCCGGGCGCCCCATCCGCCTGCCGCGGATCATCGGCGATCGGAAGCTGTCGCTGGATCTCATGATCCGCGCCAGCGATCAGGTGACGAAGGTCGCCAATATCCTGACCCGGTTCTCGCGTCCGAGACTACGCTGGCTGACGGGCGCGTCGGCCAATTTGCCCTATGCCGTGTTGGTCATCGCGGTGAGCCTGGTCATGGCGCTGCCCATTCCGTTCATCAACGCCGTTCCCAATGTCGGCCTTTGCATCATTGCGTTCTCGATGCTGAACCGGGACGGGGTTGGGGTGATCATCGGGCTCGTGGCCACGCTGATCGGGCTGACCATTGCAGGCGCCATTTTCTTCGGCGCCTTCCACCTTGGCATGGCAGCAATTGACGCTGTGGGGGCCTAAAGCCCCGCCGCGTCGTGGACGAGAGTGCCGGTGAAGCCGCAGGCGGCGCCGTGGTAATAGAGGCAGCCCTCGCGCTCTTCTATCTCCAGCGTGCCATCCTTGCTGAATTTGAGGCTGATTTCGCACATGCGTTGATTGTAGCCCGAGGCTGGCAGCGCCGGATCAAAGTCTTCGTTCTCGACAAAGAAGTTGCCGCCCTTCTTGGAGAGCAGGACTTCCCCGTCAATGCCGCCAGCGCAGCCGCCGCCCTGCTCGGAGATCGGCATCACAGTGCTGATGGAGATGGCGTAGCGGTCGTCCTCGATATGAGTGAGATCGACTTCCAACTGGCCTTCACCCTCTCCGGAATAGCGCCCCTGATGCTCCTGGGCCGCTATGGGCAGGGCCGCGAAAAGGAGGACTGATGCGGGGAGGAGAATGCGCTTCATTTCAAACGGCTCTGAAAAATCGAGAATCAAACAAATTGAGTGTTTGTTTGTAACCACGGCAGATTTGAGATGTGGTGTCAGGGCCGGGGAGATTGTTCTCTCTACGACTAACGGCTAGAACCCGGGCATGAAACAAGTCACCTTTACCCTCTCCGCCACCGACGGGATGGCTCGTCGCGGCCGCATCGACACGCCGCGCGGTGAGATCAATACGCCTGCCTTCATGCCGGTCGGTACCGTCGGCACCGTCAAGGCCATGTATCCCGAGCAGGTGCGCGAAACCGGCGCCGATATTCTCCTGGGAAACACCTACCACCTGATGCTGAGGCCGGGCGCCGAGCGCGTCGCCAAGCTGGGCGGTCTGCACACCTTCATGGATTGGCAGCGACCGATCCTGACCGACAGCGGCGGCTTCCAGGTCATGTCGCTGGCGAAGCTGCGCAAGCTCACCGAGAAGGGTGTGACCTTCAAGTCCCATATCGAC
>JAAZLP010000089.1 GCA_012799265.1 Phyllobacteriaceae bacterium
AAGAAGCGCGGCAGCAAATCCGTCGTCCGCCGCGATGTCGTCCGCCTCGTCACCCCGGGCACGCTGACCGAAGACGATCACCTCGACGCCAAGAGCGCCAATTATCTCGCTGCGCTGACCATGCTGCGCCATGGCGAGACAGACTTTGCCCTCGCCTGGGCCGATGTCTCGACCGGCGAAACCTTTGTCGCCGATCTCTCCGCCGAGCAGTTGGCCGATGAAATGGCCCGCATCGATCCGGCCGAGCTGCTGCTGACCGAAGCCACGCGCGCCGCGCTCAGCGAGCGCCATCTTTATGCGCCCGCCTGGGCCCAGATCGCCACCATCGTCCCGGCCGAGGCCGCCGATAGCGAAGTGGCCATGCAGAACCTGCGCCAGGCCTTTTCGACGGACCAGTTCGATCCCACCGCGCTCTCCCGCGCCGCCCGCGCGGCCATGGGCGTTTTGGTGCTCTATGTCGGCGATAGCCAGAAGGGCCGTCGCGCCCCGCTGCGCGCGCCGATCACCGATGCCGCCGATTCGGTCATGTCGATTGATGCGGCCACGCGCCAGAGCCTCGAAATTCTGCAGACCCAGCGCGGTCAGGCCAAGGGCTCGCTCCGCCACGCCATCGACCTCACGGTCTCGGCTCCCGGCGCGCGTCTCCTCGCCAGCCGCCTTGCCGCGCCGCTCAGCGATGCCGCCGCCATCAATCATCGCCTCGATGCCGTCGGGCGCCTGGTCGACGATACGCTGCTGCGCGCCAAGCTGCGCACCGAGCTCAAATCCGTGCCTGACCTCGCCCGCGCCCTCTCGCGCCTCGCGCTGGAGCGCGGCGGTCCGCGCGATCTGGCTGCCATTGGCAAGGCCGTTTCAGCGGCGCTGGCGCTGGCCGATGGCTTGCGCGGGCAGGCCGATCTTCCCGCCATTCTCACCCGCCTTACCGAGACCCTCGCCACCGCGCCGCGCGCGCTGGCGGCCGAATTGGCGCTTGCGCTCGATGATGAGCTGCCGCTCCTCTCGCGCGATGGTGGCTTTGTCCGCCCGGACTATGACGCAAAGCTTGATGAAGAGCGCGCGCTGGGCAGCGAAACCCGCGCTGTCGTCGCCGCGCTCCAGGCGCGCCTGATGGATGAGACCGATGTCCGGTCCCTCAAGATCAAGCACAATGGCGTTCTCGGCTTCTTTGTCGAAGTTCCCGCCAGCCACGGCACGAAACTCCTCGAGCCGCCGCACCGGGAGGTCTTCATCCATCGTCAGACGCTGGCCAATGCCATGCGCTTCACCACGACGGAGCTGGCCGAGCTCGAAGGCCGCATCGCCAAGGCGCAGGATTCCGCCCTCGCTATTGAGCACGCCATTTTCGCGCGCCTCCGCGAAGAGGTTCTGGCGCTAACGGTCGATCTCCAGACGCTCGCCGATGCCCTGGCCGAGCTGGACGTCACCGCCGCCTTGGCTGAAGTCTCCGCCACGCGCTCATATGCGCGCCCGCGCATCGACGAGAGCCTCGCCTTCCAGATCGTTGGTGGCCGCCATCCCGTGGTCGAGCTGATGGTCGCGGCCGAAGGCCAGAGCTTTGTCGCCAATGATGCCGATCTTTCCGGCAGCGAGGAAGCCGGGGGCGGGGGCCTCTGGCTCGTGACCGGCCCGAATATGGGCGGTAAGTCGACCTTCCTCCGCCAGAACGCGCTGATCGCCATTCTCGCGCAGATGGGCTGCTATGTGCCTGCCCAGAGCGCTCATATCGGCGTTGTCGACCGGCTCTTCTCGCGCGTCGGCGCCTCCGACGATATCGCCCATGGCCGCTCGACCTTCATGGTCGAAATGGTCGAGACCGCCGCCATCCTCAATCGCGCCACCCGCCGCTCGCTCGTCGTCCTCGACGAGATCGGCCGCGGTACCGCAACCTTCGATGGGCTCTCCATCGCCTGGGCTTCCGTCGAGGCGCTGCATGAGACCACAGGGTGCCGGGCGCTCTTTGCGACCCACTTCCATGAGCTGACTTCGCTGGCCAAAACGCTCTCCCGCGTCGCCAATGTCACCATGAAAGTGCGCGAATGGGAGGGCGAGGTCGTCTTCCTCCACGAGGTGGGACCCGGCGCCGCTGATCGTTCATATGGCATTCAGGTTGCCCGCCTAGCCGGCTTACCGTCGCCGGTAATCACTCGTGCCAAACAAGTTTTGGATATTCTCGAACAACGCTCCACCGGCACCGCCCCTTCCCGCCAAAAGGCCAGCGTGCTAGACGATTTGCCACTCTTTGCGCACCAACCCGCCCCGGCGCCAAAGGGCAAGGACCCCGTTCACGAAGCCCTCGATGCCATTCGCCCCGACGAAATGACGCCCAGACAAGCCATCGAGGCTCTTTATCAGCTGAAGAAAACCCGTGATGATGCTCGCCGAGACTGAGCCGAAAACCAAAAAGGCACAGTTCGCGCTCAAGACCGCAGACGTGATCGTTGCGGAGCTCAATGCTCTCGTTGGCGATGAATCCCCCAAGGCGCCAGCCACGCGCGCCCGCATCCTTGCCCACATTCGTCAGACGCTCGCCGAGGCCCGCGCCGCTGCCGAGGCTGATCTTCTCGCGACCGGCAAAGGCACCCGCTGCGCGCAGAATATCTCGGCCGCGCAGGACGAGATTATCGTTGCGGTGCATACCTTTGCGACGACCAAAGTCTACCCAGTGACCAACCCATCAGGCGCGGAAGCCATCGCGCTATCTGCGGTCGGCGGTTATGGCCGCGGCACGCTCGCGCCGGGCTCGGACATCGATCTCCTCTTCATCCTGCCCTATAAGCAGACCCCGTGGGGCGAGCAGGTCACCGAATATATCCTCTATATGCTCTGGGACCTTGGCCAGAAGGTTGGCCACGCCGTACGCTCGGTGGATGAATGCATCCGCATGGCCCGCGCCGACATGACCGTGCGCACGGCAACGCTCGAGGCGCGCTATCTCACCGGCGACAAGGCGCTTTTTGAGCAACTGGTCCAGCGCTTTGAAACCGAGATCATGCCCAAGACGGGCCCGGAGTTCATCGCCGCCAAAATGGCCGAACGCGACGAGCGGCACAAGCAGATGGGCAATACCCGCTATGTGGTCGAGCCCAATATCAAGGACGGCAAAGGCGGCTTACGCGACCTCAACACCTTGTTCTGGATCGGAAAATACTTCTACCAGGTCAAGACCAGCCACGAGCTGGTCGGCAAGGGCGTGTTGAACGCGGCCGAATATCGCCTCTTCTCCCGTGCCGAGGATTTCCTTTGGGCAGTACGCTGCCATCTCCATTTCCTCACCGGCCGCGCCGACGAAAAACTCACCTTTGACGTCCAGCCAGACCTGGCGCGCCGCATGGGTTATGAGCAGCGCCTGGGCATGCTCGGGGTCGAGCGCTTCATGAAGCGTTACTTCCTCGTGGCCAAGGATGTTGGCGACCTCACCCGCATCATCTGCGCCAGCCTCGAATTCCGTCATGCCAAGGACATGGACATTGTGGGCCGCGTTCTCGCGCCCTTCCGGACCGGCAAGACTAAGATCAAGGGCGAGAACGCCTTTGTCATCGATAATGGCCGTCTCAATATTGCCGCGCCCGATGTCTTCGAAAAGGACCCGGTCAATCTCATCCGCATGTTCATGGTCGCCGGGCGCGAGGAACTGCTGTTCCATCCCGACGCCATCAAGGTCATCCGCGACAATCTTCGGTTGATCGACTCCAGGCTTTGTAATGACGCCAAGGCCAACGCCCATTTCCTGACCATCCTGACCAGCCCGCTCTATGTTGAGCGCATTCTGCGGCAGATGAATGAGAGCGGCGTGCTGGGCAAGTTCGTGCCCGATTTCGGCAAGATCGTCGCCCTGATGCAGTTCAACATGTATCACCACTATACGGTGGACGAGCATCTGATCCGCGCTGTCGGCGTCATGGCCAAAATCGCCAATGGCGGCCTGCGCAATGAATTGCCGCTGACCCATGAACTGCTGCCGCAGCTCAATGACACCCGCCTCCTCTATGTGGCGCTATTCCTCCACGATATCGCCAAGGGACGACCGGAGGATCACTCAATCGCAGGCGCGCGTATCGCGCGAAAGCTTTGCCCCCGTTTTGGACTGACTCCGGCAGAGACCGACACCGTTGCATGGCTCATCGAATATCACCTGCTGATGAGCGAAATCGCCCAGGCACGCGATATCCAGGATCCGGAAACCGCCAAGTCCTTCGGCGATATTGTTCAGTCGCCGCAGCGTCTCGCGCTGCTGATGATCCTTACCGCCTGCGATATCCGCGCCGTTGGGCCGGGCACCTGGACCGGCTGGAAGGGCAGCCTGCTGCGCGCGCTCTATTACGCGACCGAGCCCCTGCTGTCCGGTGGCCACAGTCAGGTCAGTCATTCCGACCGGATCAACCAGGCCAAGTCCGCTCTGGCGCAGGCCCTCGACACCTGGGCGCCCGCCGACATCGAAGACTATTCCGCGCGCCACTACGACCATTACTGGCTGCGCGCCGAGCCGGAACTGCAGGTCGTCCACGCCAGGATGATCCAGAATGCGGATCAGTCCGGCCAGCCCTTTGCCGGCTCGATCCGGGTCAAGGCCTTCGAGGGCATCACCGAAGTCAGCTTCTATACCCCCGACCACCCGCGCCTCCTCTCGCTCATCGCCGGCGCCTGCACGATGCAGGATGCTTCCATCATTGGCGCGCAGATTTTCTCGACCCGCGACGGCCGCGCCATCGACACCTTCCGCCTGCGCCGCTCTTTTACCTCAGACGAGGACGAGAAGGTCCGCGCGACGCGCATCATCGACACGGTCAAGCAGCTCCTCCAGGGCAAGCGCACCGTATTGATCGATCTGGGCAAGGAAAGCCGGCATAACAAACGCCTTAAACCCTTCGCCCTCCCGGCGCAGGTCGTCGTTTCCAATGCTATCTCGGAAAAGTTCACCGTGATCGAGGTCTCGGGTCTCGACCGCATCGGCCTCCTCTATGCGCTGACGCGCGAGATTTCCGATCTCAACCTTACCATCGGCTCGGCCCATATCGGTACCTATGGCGAAAAGGCCGTCGACGTCTTCTACGTCACCGACCTGACGGGTCAGAAAATCCACGTCAAAGCGCGCCAGAAGAAGATTCACGACGCGCTGATGGGCGTCTTCGAGCGGAAGGTCCAGGACAAGAAGAGTTCCAATGGCTGAGAGCGGGGCGAGGGTCCCGGCATGAGCCTTTTCCGCAATTTCATGTCGGTCGGCTCGCTGACACTGGTCAGTCGCATTGCCGGCTTCGCCCGCGATGCCCTGATGGCTGCCGTGCTGGGCACAGGGCCTGCAGCCGACGCCTTCTTCGCTGCCTTCCGCTTTCCCAATCTTTTCCGTCGCCTCTTTGCCGAGGGTGCCTTCAACACCGCCTTTGTGCCGATGTTCTCCGGCGCGCTGGAGCGGGAGGGCGAGGAGGGCGCAAAGCTCCTGGCCGCGCGGATCATGAGCTGGCTGGTGGCCATGCTGGTGCTGGTCACCATCCTCGTCGAAATCTTCATGCCCCAGATCATGATCGCCTTCGTGCCGGGCTTTGTTGACGACAAGGAAAAGTTCGATCTGACGGTGCTGCTGACCCGGATCATGTTCCCTTATCTCGCCTGCATGTCGGTCATGGCGGCCTATGGGGCGATCCTCAATACGCTGGGCAAATTCTTCGCCGCCGCCTTCGCGCCGGTCCTGCTGAACCTGGTCAACATCGCCATGCTGCTCCCGTTGGCGACGATCTGGGTGCAGGATCCGGCCAGCGCGACGATCTGGGTAGCCATTGCGACCATGGGTGGGGGTATCGCCCAACTGGCGCTGGTGTGGAGCGCCATCGAGCGCACCGGTTTCCGGCCGGATTTCCGCTTGCCGCGGCTTGATCCCGAAGTGCGCCGTTTCTGGATCCTCGCCGTGCCGGCCATCCTTGCTGGCGGTATCACCCAGATCAATATCTTCGTCGGCACCATCATCGCCTCGGGCGCCGACAACGCCATTTCGGTCCTCGCTTACGCCGATCGGCTGTATCAATTGCCGCTCGGGATCATCGGCATTGCCATCGGCACGGTGCTGCTTCCCGAACTGAGCCGGCACATCAAGGGTGGTCGCGAAACCGAAGCGCGCGCCAGCCAGGATCAGGCCCTTTTTGTCGGCATGCTTTTGACCATGCCCGCGGCCGTGGCGTTGATTGCTCTCGCTGAGCCGATCGTGCGCGTGCTTTTCGAGCGCGGAGCCTTCACGCCATTGGCGACGGTCCAGACCGCGCAGGCGCTCATCGCCTTTTCGGCGGGCCTACCGGCCTATGTCCTGATCCGCGTGCTGCAGCCGGGCTTTTTCGCGCGGGAGGACACGATCACGCCGACCGTTTTCGCCGCGCTCAGCGTTGTCGCCAATATTGCAATTTCGATCTGGCTCTTCCCGAGCCTTCTCCATGTTGGCATCGCCATCGCTACGGCAGCCTCCGCATGGCTCAATGTGCTGCTGCTGGCGCTGACACTGGCCTTCCGTCGTCAGTTTGTCCTCACCCTGAGCCAATGGCGGGCGCAGGCGGCAATTCTGCTGATCAGCGTCATCATGGGAGGGTGTCTCTGGATTCTCGCCGATCAGGGGGCTGGCCATCTCGCGTCAGGCGTACCGCTCTGGCGCCAGGCCGGCGTCTTGGCAGCGCTCGTCGTCTTTGGCTTTGTCAGCTATTTTGTGCTGATCCATGTTTCCGGAACCCAGCGTCTCGGATCCCTGTTGCGGCGCTTGCGTCGCAGCCGATAGTTTTCAATCTGGTTTTGCCCGTATAGAACGAGCCCCAGCTTTCCGCGTTCAAGATTTGAAGTGCACCATGTCGTTCAGCCCCCGCGTTTTTTCTGGCATCCAGCCGTCTGGTGATCTGCATCTGGGCAATTATCTCGGCGCCATCCGCCGTTTTGTGCCGCTGCAGGCTACGCATGAGACCATCTATTGTGTGGTCGACATGCATGCCATCACGGTCTGGCAGGAGCCCGAAGCGCTGCGTCGCGCAACGCGCGAAGTCGCCGCTGCCTTTATCGCGGCCGGCATCGACCCCAAGCGCTCGATCATTTTCAACCAGTCCCAGGTGCCCCAGCACGCTGAACTGGCCTGGGTGTTCAACTGCATTGCGCGCATCGGCTGGATGAACCGCATGACGCAGTTCAAGGACAAGGCCGGCAAGAACTCGGAAAATGTTTCGCTGGGTCTTCTGGCTTACCCATCGCTGATGGCCGCTGACATTCTGCTCTATAAGGCAACCCAGGTGCCGGTTGGTGACGACCAGAAGCAGCATCTTGAGCTGACCCGCGACATTGCCGCCAAGTTCAACAATGATTATGCCGCCAGCATCAAGGAACAGGGCCTCGGCACTGAGGAAGGCCAGTTCTTCCCCATTACGGATCCGCTGATCGCCGGTCCCGCCACGCGCATCATGAGCCTTCGCGATGGCACCAAGAAGATGAGCAAGTCTGATCCGTCCGATCAGTCGCGCATTTCTCTGCTCGACGATGCCGATGCCATCGCCAAGAAGATCAAGAAGGCCACCACCGACCCAGCGGAACTGCCGGGCGATGTGGAAGGGCTGGCGGGTCGTCCCGAAGCCGACAACCTTGTGGGCATCTATGCTGCCCTTTCCGACAAGTCCAAGCAGGACGTGCTGGCCGAATTCGGTGGTTCTGGCTGGGGCAAGTTCAAGCCGGCGCTCGCCGAACTCGCGGTCTCCGTCCTGGCCCCCATGAATGGTGAGATGCGTCGTCTGCTCGATGACCCGGCCACGATTGACGCTGTTCTGCGCGATGGCGCTGAACGCGCAGGAGCGATTGCCGAGAAGACGATGAACGAGGTACGCTCGATCATCGGTTTCATTCGCTGATACGGACCGGAGGCACTCATGGTTTCTGAGATCGAATACAGGCGCAAGTTCCTCGTTCTGATCGATGAGACCGAAGAATGCGATCGCGCGCTCACCTTTGCCGCCTGGCGCACCAAGCGCACGGGCGGCACCGTGGTGCTGATGAGCGTCGTCCCGGCACCGGAATTTATTGGCATGGGTGTCGAGGCCGTTCTCCGCGCAGAGGCGGTGGAAGAGGCCGAGCGCAACCTCGACAAGCGTCTTGCCCGCGTGCGCGCCATTGGCGATGTGCGGGCTGAGACCGTCGTGCGCGAAGGCAGCGCGCCTGAACAGATCGAAAACGTCATCGCCAAGGATAGCGATATCGCCATTCTGGTCCTGGCGACGTCGAAGGCGAGCGAAGGCCCCGGTCCACTGGTGACCCATTTCGCCAATCGCGCGCATCTGCTGCCCATTCCGCTCACCATCGTGCCGGGCCACATGAGCGACGACGAAATCATTGCTATCTGCTGACGCAGATCAATCGGCAAAGAGCTGCCAGAGCAGCATGGTAATCGTCCCGATGGATCCGACCGCCAGAAGCCCGATAGCCGTGCGTGCATAGCGCGTCTGAATAAACGGTCGTGCCCCAGGCTTGCGCGTTGAAAAGCTCGGGTCACCGGCCTTCATCAAATCGGCCGCATTAAACGGATTCAGCCTTTTTTCGGTGACGAGCAGAAAATTGCGACGGAGCAGTGCCGCGATCAGCATGACTCCGCCTGCCACTGTGATCAGGATAAAGCCAATCAAGATCGGTGAAACTACCGGCACGTGGCCATTTATTGCCATGGCAGGAACTTCCATCTGCCGACCTCCATTGAAGAAAACGGGACGCTAGAGGCCTGCTGCCGTGCCGTCACCCCCGATTTGGCGGGGGTGGAATGAACATGGACAGACACTATCCCCGGGTCTAGCATCCCCTTGTCTGCATCGCTGCTATGCGACTCAGACAGACGTGATCCCGTAAAGCCGGGAAACGGCTTTGTGGATTTCGCGTCGAAGCAAACGACCGAAAGGAACTAAAGCCATGGCACTACGTGTTTCGGGAAAGAATATGGACGTTGGCGATGCCCTTCGGGGCAAGGCGGAGGATCACTTCGCCACCGTGGTCGGAAAGTATTTCGACGGCGGTTATGATGGCCACCTCACTCTCAGCCCCGATGGCATTGGTTTCCGCGCTGACTGCGTCGTGCACCTTGATTCCGGTGCGACTTTGCAGGCCAGCGCACAGGGCGGAGACGCCACTTCTGCTTACGAAGTCATGGCGATCAACATCGCCAAGCGCCTGCGCCGTTACAACCGCAAGCTCAAAGGCCACCGCAAGGGCAATGGAACGTCACCCAATGACATCATGGTCCAGTATACCGTGCTGGGGGCGTCAGATGAGCTTGATGAACTCGACGAGGACTACGCACCGCCGGTGATCGCGGAGACCACGAAAAGCCTGCGCCAGATGAGCGTTGAGGAGGCCGTTATGGAGCTCGACCTCTCGGGTCAGCAGGTTGTGATGTTCCGCCACGCTGGACATGGAGGCCTGAATGTGGTCTACCGCCGCGCGGATGGCAATATAGGTTGGATTGATCCAGCACTCGGCGCTAATTGACCTGCGCCCCGAGCCAAAAAATGGGCAAATAATCCTAAGGCAGAATAATGGAATTGGCCGATATCCTGGCGGAGCGCGCAGTGTTGACTTGCACTGGCGCAGTCAGCAAGCGTCAGCTCTTTGAAACTCTTTCGGAACGAGCTGCCGAACTCACTGGCTTTCCGCGCACCGAGATCTTCGAAACCCTCATGGACCGCGAAGAACTGGGCTCGACTGGTCTGGGCAATGGCATTGCTATTCCCCATGGCAAGCTCAAGGGCCTGACCGGCGTTACCGCTGTTTTCGCGCGGCTTGAACAGCCGATCGAATTCGATGCGGTGGACGACCAGCCGGTGGACCTGGTGGTGATGCTGCTGGCGCCCATGGGTGCTGGTGCCGATCACCTTAAGGCCCTGTCCCGCGTGGCGCGGCTGTTGCGGACGGAATCCGTGACCGACGAACTGCGCAGCGAGACCGATCCGGCCCGGCTTCACGCCGTGCTGACGGCCCCGCTGGAAGACAGCGACGCCGCCTGATCTGTTCGGCCAATTATGTATCAGGGCTTCCGGACCAAGGTCCGGGAGCCCTTTGCGTTTAGTCGGGCAGGGTCTCGTTCTTCGCCAGAACCGCGCCAGCGAGGTAGAGCGAGCCGCATATGAGAATGCGGGCGCCTTGGTGGGCAGAGGCAGCTTTGACGGCCTCGGCAATGGTTCGCATGGGGCGAGCGCTAAACCCTTCCCCACGCGCGGCGCTGGCGATGTCTGCGGCCTTGTGCGCATTGGATTCGCCGGGAATGGTGAGGGTCAGGATTTCGACCGGCTGCAAGCCGCGGAAATGGGCGAGAAAATCGGCCACCGAGCGATTGTTCATCATGCCCATGATCACCACCAGCGGCTTGGGGGGCAGGGCAGCCATGGTGCGCGCCAGAGCCGCCGCGCCATGGGCATTGTGCCCGCCATCAAGCCAAAGCTCCTGAGCGGGGCTTAGAATGGCGCGGAGCGACCCTTCACGGATGGCCTGCATACGCGCCGGCCAAGTAACCTTTCGAAGCCCGTCGGCCAGTTGGGCCTCTGAAACCGGCAGTCCAAAATGTCGGATGGCTGCGATGGCGAGCGCGGCATTGTCGAATTGATGCGGGCCGAGCAGGGCAGGGGGCGGGAGGTCGAAAAGGCCGTCCTCATCCTGATAGACGAGACGCCCATCCTGTTCGCTGCCATGAAAATCTTCGCCCTGCCAGAGCGGCGTGATGCCGAGGCGCCGCGCTGCGCGATTCAGCACGTGGCGTGATTCGTCCTGTTGCAGGCCCATCACCGCCTTTGCGCCGCGCTTGAGGATACCCGCCTTGTTGCCTGCGATCTCGGTCAGCGTATTGCCCAAAAAACCCTGGTGGTCGTAGTCGATCGGCGTGATGATCGTGCCGATCGGGTGTTTCACCACATTGGTGGTGTCAAACGTGCCGCCCATGCCGGTTTCGAGCAGCAGGTAATCCGCCTTGGTCTCGGCGAAAAGTTTGAAGGCCGTCACCGTCGTCACCTCAAAGAAGGTGATCGGCGCGCCAGCATTGATTCTTTCAACTTCTTCCAGCGCCGCGTTGAGTTTACGCGTGCCGACGAGCTTGCCAGCGAGCCGGATACGCTCGTTGAAGCGGACGAGATGGGGAGAGTTATAGGCGTGTACCTTTTTGCCTGCGGCCTCGAGAAAGGCGCGCAGATAGGCGATTGTGGAGCCTTTGCCATTGGTGCCGGCGACATGGATGACCGGCGGCAGGTGATCCTGCGGATTGCCGAGCTTTTCCAAGAGCGGCAGCATGCGGTCGAGGCTGAGGTCGATCAGCTTGGGGTGGAGCTGGCTCAGTCGAGCAAGAATAGCGTCGGTGCGGGACATGTCCCTCTCCACAAAACTGATGTGAGGCAGCAATGCACGACATCACCACGAGGCTGCGCCAAGTGATTGAGAAATCAACAGAATGTCTTGCCTGGATGACCCGGGCAAGACCAATATCTGGACCTACTTGCGCAGCTCGCCGCCGCTTGCCTTGGTGACGGCAGCGACCACGGCAGCGGATACCTTTTCGATGTCTTCGTCGGTCAGGGTCTTGTCGCGCGGCTGCAAATTGACCTCGATGGCGACCGACTTCTTGCCTTCGCCAACGTGAGCGCCTTCGAAGACGTCGAAAATCGAAACGTCCTTGATCAGCGCCTTGTCGGCGCCGCGGGCGGCCTTGAGAACGGTGGCGGCAGTGACCGCCTTGTCCATGACAAAAGCGAAGTCGCGGCTCACCGGCTGGAGCTGGCTAAGGTCAAGTGCCGGCTTGGTTTTTGTCGCCTTCCTGCGGGCTTCCGGCAGGGCGTCGAGGTCGATTTCAAAGGCCGCCGTTGGGCCCTCAATATCGAGTTCTGCGGCGAGCGCGGGGTGCAGTTCGCCGAACCAGCCGAGGGTCACTTTCGGGCCAAGCGCAATGCGGCCGCCGCGACCCGGATGGCTCCAGCTGGCGGCCTCGGGAAGGACCTGAACCTTAGCAATATCAATGCCTAAGGAGTCCAAGACGGCGGAAAGATCGGCCTTGGCGTCCCATACGGAGACGGGCTGCGCCTTACCGGTCCAGTGGCGGCCTGCGCCGTTCTGGCCGGCAGTGCCGGTGCGCAGGCCGGAGGCATAGGTGTGCTGGCCATCTGGTTGATGGGAAAGGAAAATCTGCCCGACTTCGAAGAGCGCGACGTCGTCAAAACCGCGATTGGCATTGCGGCGGGCACCGGCAATCAGGCCCGGCAGCAGCGAGGGGCGCATGTCGGTCATGTCGGGCGCGATGGGATTGGCGAGCGCGCATGCTTCGCTTCCGCCGCCAAAATGAACGGCAGATGAATGCGAAATGAAGCTCCAGGTGACCACTTCATCAAGACCGCGCGCAGCAAGGGCCCGACGGGCGATGCGGCGACGGTTCTGAATGGTGGTGAGAATGCGCGGGGCGACGTGGTTGAGACGCGGGAGCGGCTCGACCGGCACATTGTCGACGCCGACCATGCGCATGACCTCTTCGACGAGGTCCGCCTTCTGCGTCACGTCCGGGCGCCAGCTCGGCACCTTGACCGAGCGGGTGTCGCCCGAACCTTCGACCACGAAGCCGAGGCGGGTGAGGATGGCTTCAACTTCTTCCGGGGTGGCGGTGATGCCGGTGAGGCGCTTCACTTCAGAGAGCGGGAATTCAACCACCGTGTTGGGGAAGACGTCTTCGCCCGAAATGGCCGGCTCCATCGGCTCGCCGCCGCAGAGTTCGAGGACGAGGCGGGTCGCCAGTTCCATGCCCGGTTCGGTCAGGGCAGGATCGACATTGCGTTCGAGGCGATAGCGCGCGTCCGAGACGATGCCGGTTTTGCGGCCGGACTGGGCGATGAGATCGGGATCCCAGCTTGCCGATTCCATGATGACATTGGTGGTCTCGTCGGTGACGCCGGAGCGGATGCCGCCCATGATGCCGCCAAGGCAGAGCGGGCCCTTGTCGTCGGCGATGACGGTCATGGTTTCGTCGAGCGTATAGATCTTGTTGTCGAGCGCGTCGAACTCTTCGCCCCGCGCATTGCGCAGCACCATTGTGCCTTCGACCTTGTCGGCATCATAAGCGTGGAGCG
>JAAZLP010000090.1 GCA_012799265.1 Phyllobacteriaceae bacterium
CTAAACCGGACACCAGTGGGTTCAACCCGGGAATTGCGCAACAATTGCTGTCCTATTTTCAGCGCTGAGACAAAGCGCAGACGCCCGCCCCGAAGGGCGAGCGCCGATGTCATTGGCTTAGAACGACGCCTTGGCGCCGAGATAGAAAGCGCGGCCGGCTAAATTGTAGCCGTAGACGCTCTGGTTGGGCGTATCGAGGATATTGGTCACGCGGCCATAGACCTCGACGTTCTCGTTGACCTTGTAGTTGAGGCCGGCAGAGAGGTCGGTGAAAGCGGCGAGAGTGACGGGCGTCGGTGTCCATGTGGGAGGCAGCCACACGGCATCTTGTGCCTCGCCCGCAAAGCTGGCGCTGCCATGGATGGTCAATGGCACTTCTTCAAAGGTGTAGGCCAGATTGATCACCCCAAGATGGGCGGGCTTACGAAGCTCTGTGGCCCCGGATGGATCACGCGCGTCCGTATAGGTGTAACTTGCAGACGCGACGAAGCCATTCAGGAAGTCCAGAGTGCCCGTTAGTTCCAGGCCCTTGCGGGTGCTGATGCCAGCGACATTGTGGACGGAAGGGCCAGACGACGTGATGAGGTCTTCGACTTCCTGCCCAAAAAGCGTCGCATCGAGGGTCAGCTGGCCATCGAAGAACTTCTGCTCAACGCCGATGTCCCAGCCGAATGTCTGCTCAGGCTTGAGGTTAGGATTGGGCACGAAGCTCGACATGAAGCCGTAATACATGGAGGTGAATGAGGGGGTCGCCGACCCTGTCCCCACCGAAGCGTGCAGACGCGTGCCACTGTCCGGGATCTGCCAGGCGCCCGACAGGCTGTAGCTGGTGAAGTCCTTGAACTGGTCATTGAAATCGTGGCGCAAAGCAGCGGTCAGGTAGAACTGGTTTTCAAACCGCCCACGATATTCGCCGGTCAATGAGTGCGTGGTGCGCCAGTAGGTGTCAGGCCGTCCGCTGTCCGTATAGGTCTCGTGCGTAAGATCGTAGCCACCCGTCAGGGTGTGCTCACTATTTGTGAACTCGGGCGTGTAGAAGGTGCGGCCAACCTGATATGTACCCTTGTATCTGGCGGTGCTGAAATCCCGGTCAGGATACCAGTCTCCATCGGTCGCGGCATTGAGGCGGGCCACCGAAAACCGGGCCGATTGGAACCAGGACCTGTCTTCGCTTGTCCAACGACCACCGATTGCACCCTGCAATTCCTTGGAAAGGGTGGAAGCAAAGCTGTCACCCATTGTGGGCTCTTCGTCGAAATTGGACAGCGTGTGGCCGTAGCGCAGGTTGCCATCGAGGGTCAGCGAGGGCGAAACGTCGGCGCGGAACTTCAGATTGGCGTCGACATGATCCGCACCGTCTTTCTCATCGCCAAAGCTCGAGACGTTGAAGCCGTCGGTGTGGCGCGCCTTGAAACTGCCCGAGGCGTTGAAATTGTCTTGGCCGTATTGGAGCAGGACCGAGCCCATGCGGGTACCGTCACTGCCGAATTCGGTGCCGAGCGTGGTGCGCAGGCCTGAGCGGATGCCAGCCTTGGTGACGATGTTAACGACGCCGGAAATGGCATTTGTGCCCCAGAAGGCGCCCTGCGGTCCGCGCAGGATTTCGATGCGCTCGACTTCGCCAAGCTGCAGGAGGCCGAAATCGAAGGTGCCGTCACCGGCACTGTTGGCAACCACGCCATCGATCATGACGAGGGTATATGCGGGATCGCCCCCGCGGATGCGGACATGGGTCTGCGTGCCCGCTGGCCCGCTTGCGGCCACGGCGACGCCCGGCACCTGACGAAGCACGTCGGTGACATAGGCCGCCTTCATCGTCTCGATCTGATCGGATGTGATGACGGTCAGCGAGCGGCCCACCTGCTCCCGCTGCAGCGGCGAGCGATCGGCCTGGACGATGATCGTTTCCAGAACGGTCTGGGCCATCGTCGGTGTTGCAGCGAGCGCGCAGGACATGGCGCTGGCAGCGAGGAGAAGGGTCTTGGTTGCGGAGAGTGGGGTGGAAGAGTGACGAGATATCGTCATCGTGCAGTCCTCTTGCCGATCCGCCCGATCAGCACAAAACAGGGATCAATTCCATGGTAGGTCTCCTGGCTTGCGGGTCATCCGGACGCTTGCCTTCCCAGCTTTCGCCAGTGGCATCTCAAGCGCTCGTCGCCGCTTACAGTTGCGGGGGCAGCCCTGGACTAGGCGCCCGAAGGCGCTGCACCAGATTATCTGTTATCCCCTCGCGGGGACCATGGACCCCTGCTCAGTGAACGGGTTCGGACGCGGAGTCAATCGCGTCAGAGAAGCGCGGCGCTGAAGATGGGGTGCGTCCCGAGGACGTCGCGCGAGATTATTGAGGCCGGGCGAACAGTTCGCGTGAGGGCGGTGATCCTGCGGAGACAAAAACGACACCCAACCATTCATCGGCACTTGCCGATGAAGCACAAAGAGGGCATGTAACGTCAAGACGCACTGCCCGCCCAAGGTATTTCCATGTCAAAGCTGATGTCTCCCGCCACACTGCGCGGCCTCACCCTGCGCAACCGTACTGTTGTGGCGCCCATGTGCCAGTATTCGTCGATCGATGGCTTTGCCAATGACTGGCATTTTGTTCATCTCGGTCGCTTCGGTATTGGCGGCTTTGGCCTCGTCATTTTTGAAGCGACGGGCGTCGTGCCGGAAGGGCGGATTTCCTATGCGGATATGGGGCTCTGGAAGGACGAGCATATCGCGCCGCTGGCCCGCATCGTCGACTTCCTCCATAGCCAAAATACTGCCGCTGGCATCCAACTCGCCCATGCGGGGCGCAAGGCATCGACATCCGTGCCGTGGATTTCGCAGCGCGTGCTGACCGATGAGCAGAAGAAGGCTGGCAGTTACGAATATTGGCAGCCCGTCGGGCCCAGCGCCCAATCCCATGACGACGGGGACGACGATTACCAG
>JAAZLP010000091.1 GCA_012799265.1 Phyllobacteriaceae bacterium
GCCCCGCCCCATCGTCAAAGGCGACCGGATTAGGAAACTCTAGGTAACTACCGGGCTCAATCAGGGCGACGAACATGTCAGCGGCTGTTGGGTCAGGGACGATTTTGCTGACACGCGCGATGGCGTAGTAGCCCTTGGAGCCCCGAACTTTGACGGGTTCATAATAGAGAACCCAGTCGCCAATCATTTCACTGGCGCGTCCCAAATAGGCTTTCGGAAATTGATACCGCTCGGCGGGACTGTCGTCGTAGATCGAGTCCGCGCGATGGATAAAGACGCCCAGTGCCATAGTATTTCCCCCAAGGCACTATAGACGTCCCTCGCCTTCCAGTCGATCCATTAACCCCACCCCGCTTCACCCTGATAGGGGGAGGGGCGCAGAGTGGGCTATCGGTGGGAATAAAAAAAGCGGGCCGGGGCCCGCTTGATTGGTTTGGCGATGATGTTCGCTCTTAGCGCGGGGCGCGTTTGGCGAGGATGCGCTGCAGGGTGCGGCGGTGCATGTTCAGACGACGCGCCGTCTCGGAAACATTGCGGTCGCAGAGCTCGTAAACGCGCTGGATGTGTTCCCAACGGACGCGGTCGGCGGACATCGGGTTTTCCGGGGGCTCGGGCTTGTCTTCGCCGGTCGCAAGCAGCGCATTGATGACATCATCGGCATCGGCGGGCTTGGATAGATAATCCATGGCGCCCAGCTTCACCGCCGTCACGGCGGTGGCGATATTGCCATAGCCGGTCAGGACGACGGCGCGGGCATCGGGGCGCTTCTGATGCAGCGCGGAAACCACGTCGAGGCCATTGCCATCTTCGAGGCGCAGGTCGACCACCGCAAAGGCGGGCGGCTTTTCGGCGACGGCGGCGAGGCCGGCGGCTACGCTATCGGCGATGCGGACATCAAAGCCGCGTCGGACCATGGCCCGTTCAAGACGGGAGAGGAAGGCTGTGTCATCGTCGACGAGCAGAATGCTGGGATCGCCGGCCAGAAGATCTTCGATCGTGTTCATGGGTGTTTCCATAATACCTCGCCGCCTTTACGTCAAAACCGCGTTGCGCGGCCAGGTGATGGTCACGCGAGCGTGACCGACTGGCGCGACATTGTCAAAAGTCAGATGGGCCCCGGTTCGTTCCAAAAGCGTCTTGGCAATGAAAATTCCAAGACCCAGGCCGCCCGGCTTGTGGGCATCGCTGCCCGAGGGATCGCGGGGGCGGCTGGTGAGATAGGGCTCGCCCAGGCGCGCCAGCATTTCGGAGGCAAAGCCGGGGCCGTCATCAGTGATGGTGACCGTGATGGTGGAAGCATCCCAGCGGCTGTCGATGCGCACGCTTTCATGGGCGAACTGGGAGGCATTCTCGATGAGATTGCCCAGGCCATAGAGCAGGCCCACCGAGCGCGGGAAGACCGGCGCGTCACCATCGGTTTCCTCGGTGTAAAAAAGAATGGCCTTGCCGCGGCCCTCGAGCGGGCGGGCCACCTCGTCGAGGATTTCGGCCAGCGGGGCTTCGGCGAAGATCTCGGCCTGGGTGCTGTTGAGATTGCGCAGCTTGGCCAGAATGGCGCGGCACCTGGCGGCCTGGGAGATGATGAGCTCGACATCGTCGGCGAGTTGGCTGCCCTCCTCCACCTCGGCGCGCATTTCCTTGGCGGCGAGCGCGATAGTCGAAAGTGGCGTGCCCAGTTCGTGCGCGGCAGCGGCGGCGAGGCCGTCGAGCGCAGAGAGCTGTTCGCGGCGGGACAGGGCGAGCTCGGTCGCGGCGAGCGCATCGGCGATCTGGCGGGCATCATGGGCAACGCGATTGGTATAGGCGGCGATGAAGACCGTGCCGCAGATCAGCGAGACCCAGATGCCGATGACATAGATGCGGTGGAAGACGATCGGCTCGGCCGGATCCCAGGGAAGCGGCAGGTGAAAGAGCGAGATCAGCGAGGCAATGGTGCAGGCGAGGAAGGCGAGGATGAAGGTCTGCCGCTGCGGGAGCGTGGTGGCAGAGACCGAGACGGGCGCGAGAAGCAGCAGCGAGAAGGGATTTTGCAGACCGCCCGTCAGCGCGAGAAGACAGCCGAGCTGGACAAGATCGAAGGCCAGCTGGGTGGCGGCGATGCGCGGGGAAAGCCGGACATGGGGACCGTAGCGGACGACGAGATAGACATTGAGCCCGGCCGAGAGCGCAATCAGGATCAGACATTCCCAGAGCGGCACCGGAAAGCCGAGGCCGAAGGCGACGAAGACGACGCCAGCGGACTGGCCCGCAACCGCCAGCCAGCGCAGCAGCAACAGAGTCTGCAGACGCATGGGACGCCAGTCGGCGGGGGACATCAGGGGGGATACGCTTTCACTCATGGGTCAGACATATCCCATCTTGGCGCCGGAAAGGAGATTTCCCGGGGTTACGTACGGTAAAATAAGCGCAGCGCATAGGTAAAGCGTGGTCGATTTCAAGACGCGAAAAACGACGGGCACATTCTTGATCCTGCCCCCACGGGTCCCAAATAAAGGTCATCGTGACTGGGAGTCGAAACACCATGAATACTGCAATCATCAAACCTCAATGGTCACCCGTGACCATCGCCCTGATGGTCCTGGGCTTTGTGATCTTCTGGCCGCTGGGCCTGGCCATGCTCGGCTACATCCTCTGGGGTGAAAAATTCGGCGGATCTGCGGAAAAGGCGCAGGCCTACTGGAACAAGGGAATGAGTTTCATGCGCAGCAACAGCAAGCCGAGCGGCTTCGGCGGGGCCTATGCCTCTTCGGGCAATGCCGCCTTTGACGAATACCGTTCCGAGCAGCTGCGTCGCCTCGAAGAAGAGCGCGCCCGGCTCGACGCCGAAATCGACGCGTTCCACGAATATATGGCCAATCTGCGCAAGGCCAAGGACCGCGAAGAGTTCGACCGCTTCATGAGCGAGCGTCGCGGCAATCGCCAGGGTTATGGCGAAGCCGACCGCAATAGCTGGGACAACCAGAACACCTGATTTCCTCTCCGTTCCCAACGGTCACTGGCGTCCCGCAAGGGGCGCCATTTTTTGTGGGGGTGGGGCGTGGGAGTTTGGCGGGTGAGCGCACGCCCCCAGCACAGTGCCGCCCTCGGACTTGATCCGAGGGCCAATCTCCGCTTCGCGATCGCGGCTAGTGGTCCTCGGGTCAAGCCCGAGGACGGTGCGGTGGGTGGAGAGGCGTTTTGCTGTCTGCGGGACGGTGAGGGTGCGCCTCCCGTCCCGAGCTGGCAGTTCTGAGCCGTTACGAATGAGCGACGGCGCCAGCGAATCTTCTATAGTAAAAAACCATGTTCTCCTTTCTCCGCCAGCGCCCGGCGCCGCCAAAGACAACCGAGATCGAGCTTGATGGCATGACCGTCTCGGTGGCGGTGAAGCTGAGCAATCGCGCGAAGAGTTTTAGGCTGTCGCTGCCGGCGACGGGGCCGCTGCTGACGCTGCCGGAAAAGGCGCGCTGGGAGGATGCGGAAGCGTTCTTGCATCGTCACCGGCATTGGCTGGCGGCACGGCTGCCACGACAGAGCATGGCCAAGCGCCTTGGGAGCGACATCATGCTGCCGCTGCGCGGGGTCGAACACGCGGTGATCGGCTCGGGCGTTCTGCGCGGACGGGTGGAGGTCGGCGAGGACGAGGAAGGGCACTTCATCAACCTCCCGGGCGCAGACGAGCATCACGCGCGAAGGCTCTATGACTGGCTGAAGAAGGAGGCGCTGGCCGATCTCACCGAACGCAGTGCTTTTCATGCGGCCCGGCTCGGTGTCAGCGTCAAGCAGATCAGGCTGCGGAGCCAGGCGAGCCGCTGGGGATCGTGCTCGTCGAACGGCAATATCAATTACAACTGGCGGCTCATCCTCGCGCCGCCCTTTGTGCTCGACTATGTGGCCGCCCATGAGGTGGCTCATCTCGTCGAGATGAACCACTCGCCCGCCTTCTGGGCGACGGTGGAGCGGACCCTACCCGATATGGAGCGGGGCAGAGCGTGGCTAAAAGCACACGGTCGGGACCTGATGGCGTGGCAGGCGCCCAAGAGCGGCGCTTAGCGTTTGCCCTTGCCGCGGTGCTGCCGTAATCGTCCTGCCGTTACATGATCATGCGCCGCCTCATCGCCTTCATCGCGATCATCTTTGCCCTCGCCGCCACTATTGGCGCGACGACGGCACATGCGCATCGCTATGTGTCGACGCCCATCGTGGTGCTCAACCATGTCGATGAAGACAATAGAGCGATCCCCGTGGTCGTCATCATCCAGCGCGGCGAGGTCGACCTCGGCTCGGGCATCATCATGCCCTGCGGCTTTCATCCAGTGATCGTCGTCGAGCAGACGGCGCTGGTGCATCCGGAGCCCTGCGCGGCAACCGAAATGCTGAAGGAAGTGGCGGGCCATCCCTGGTCAGCCCCCATACCACTAAAGCCGCCCCGGCACGCCTGAGCGCCCCCTAACCTCCCCCAAAACGCTCAGGGCCGTTCGCGGCCAAGGAAATTCTTATGTCTTATGTTATCGACGCGACCATGTCGCGCCGCGCCCTCTTGGCTGGTCTCACCAGCCTCGGCGCCCTCACCCTTGCCGGCTGCTCGACCACCGGCACGACCCGCACCCCCGTGGCTTCCGAGCCGGTGCGTCCCGCCATTCCGGCCGATGTGCTGGCAAAATATGCGGCGCTGCCGGATGAGGAATATCCGGTGCCAGCCGCCGATATTTCCATGCTCAACCCGATCTACTGGCGGCAGGAAGTCGACAATATCACCGGCGAGAAGGAAGGCTCGGTCGTCGTCGATACGGCCAACTACTTCCTCTATTTCACCATGCCGAATGGCCGGGCCATGCGCTATGGCGTGGGCCTCGGACGCGCCGGCTTTGAATGGAGCGGCAAGGGCCATATCGCCTATAAGCGCAAGTGGCCGGTCTGGACCCCACCCGCCGAAATGATCGAGCGCCAGCCGGAACTGGAAATGTACCGCCACGGTCAGCCGCCGGGCCTGCTGAACGCGCTCGGCGCGCGCGCGCTGTACATTCACCAGGGCAATCGCGACACGCTCTATCGCGTGCACGGCACGATGGACGTCGTGACCATCGGCAAGGCTGTCTCGAGCGGCTGTGTGCGCCTGCTCTTCCAGGACATCATCGACCTGCATGATCGCGTGCCGAACGGCGCCCCAATCATCGTGATCTAAAGCAAAAGCCCCGGAGTGATCCGGGGCTCTTTTATTTTGGGGAATCGACCGCCCGGAGCACTATCCAACCGAATACCGGCACGATGACCAGAAGTGCGGTGACCAGACCCGGCATGATGCTGGCGGTGATGAGGCTCAGCGCCAGATGCGAGCCGGCATTGAGCAGCATGACCAGCGCGAAGAGGCGCAGCATTGGCGCCTGCCAGCGGTGCGGCCGGAACTGGCACCAGAGGGCGAAGGCGAAGGCGACAGCGGCCAGCACCAGCAGGACAGCAATTATAGCAAAGGCAGCGTCAGACCAGAGCGACATCGCAAAGCGCGGATGATCCCGCCCCCATGAAGGGATGCCTAGGGCGATTTCCTCGACATTGTGAAGCGCCAAGGCAAAAGCGGCGGCCCAGCGCGGGCCGCCAGGGACTTATTGGCCAAAGATGAGGTCCATCAGCGTGCGCTGAGCGCGAGGCTGTTCATAGACCTGCTGGCCCATATCGGCCGGGGGCGCGAACTGGCCGGGGGCCTGTTCGACAAAGACCTGCTGGTTCTGCTGGATCGGCTGACCCTGCTGGACCGGAGCACTCGGCACCCAGACCTGTTCGCCCGTGGCCGGGTCGGTAATCAGCGTCATCGGCAGGCCGGTTTCCGGGTCGATCGGGGCCTGATTGAAACTCTGCTGCTGGCCGATGGGCATGCCGGTCATCGGGTCGATCTGCTGGCCATTGGCGTCGTAATAGACCTGGGCGGGCTGCTGGGCTACGCCCTGGCCGAAGACCATGCCGGTTGCCGGATCAATCTGACCCTGAATGGGTTGGCCCGTCGCCGGGTCATACTGGATGCCGGTATTGGCATCGTAGTTGAGACCCGTCTGCGGATCATATTGCATGCCCATGGGCATGCCCGTCGCCGGATCGACCATGGCGCCGGTCTGGATCGGCGGATTGGTGGACTGGATCGGCTGCAGACCGTGGATCGGCTGGCCGGTAGCCGGATCAATCGCATAGATCTGGCCGGTGGCCGGATCAGTCATGGTCTGGACCTGCTGGCCGGTGCCGCCATCGACATACTGGACCATGGGTTGGCCGGTATTGGGATCGATCATCGGCATGCCGGTATTGGGGTCGATGAGCTGCTGGGCGACGAGCTGGCCGGCATAGGAGCCGCCCGGGATCGGCGCCGGGTTCTTGCCCGACAGCGCCTTGCTCATGAAATCGCGCCAAATGGTGGCCGGGACGTTGCCACCCGAGAGCCTGGTGCCCTTGTTGTCGTCATTGCCCAGCCAGACGCCGGTGACCATTGCCGAGGTATAGCCGACAAATACGGCGTCGCGGCTTTCCTGCGAGGTGCCGGTCTTGCCGCCCACATCCCAGCCGCCGATATTGGCGCCGCGACCGGTGCCGACTTCGACGGCGGTCTTGAGCATATCGTTCATATAGGCAAGCGTGGTCGGGTCGATGACGCGGCCGGGACCGGCGGTCGAGGCTTCGTAAAGCACCGTGCCTTCCATGTCGGTGATCTTGGTGATCACGTTCGGGATGACGCCCATGCCGCCATTGGCGAAAGGCGCAAAGGCGCTGGTGAGCTCGAGAAGGTTCACTTCCTGGGTGCCCAAAGCGATGGAGGGAACCGGCGTGAGATTGGACGAAATGCCCATACGCATGGCCACTTCGATGACCTTTTCCGGGGTCACGTCGATGGCGAGGCGCCCGGCAATGGTATTGAGCGAATAGGCCAGACCCTGACGGAGCGTCACCGTGCCGGCATATTTGCCGGTGGAATTGCGCGGGCTCCAGCCATTGTAATCGAACTGGGCGTCTTCGGCCAAAGTATCGGGCGTATAGCCCTTTTCCATGGCAGCGAGGAAGACGAAAGGCTTGAAGGCCGAGCCGGGCTGGCGCTTGGCGGTGACGGCGCGGTTATACTGGCTGGCCTGATAATCGACGCCACCAACCATGGCACGGATGGTGCCATCGACATCCATGGCGACGAGTGCGCCCTGGGTGAAGCCGCGATTGGGGCCCTCATTGGCCACGGCTTCCTTGACGATGAACTCGGCATCCTTCTGCATTTTCCAGTCGATGGTGGTCTGGACGATGACGTCGGATTTGATCTCGCCCAGATAGGCGGTCATCAGGCTTTCGACCCAGTCGGCGACATAGGATTCCGAGCCGGCGACAACGGTGCGCACGGTCTGGTTCGGGTCGATGCGGGCGGCGGAGGCTTCCTCGGCGGTGATATAGCCTTCCTGCGCCATGAGATTGAGCACGAGACGCTGACGCTCGATGGCGCGATCCGGATTGGATTTCGGATTATAGGCCGAGGGCGCGGGCAGAATGCCGACCAGCATGGCGGCCTGACCCAGCGACAGATTGCGGGCGGAAACGCCGAAATAAGTCTGGGCAGCGGCCTCGAGGCCATAGGCACCGGCGCCGAAATAGACGCGGTTCATATAGAGCTCGAGGATTTCTTCCTTGGTGAAATTCTGCTCGAGCCAGACGGCCAGAATGGCTTCCTGCACCTTGCGGCCCAGGGTCTGGTCGGGGGTGAGGAAGAGGTTCTTGGCGACCTGCTGGGTGAGGGTCGAGCCACCACGGGTAACGCCGCGGGCCTGAATGGACTCGACCAGAACGGCGGCAAGGCCGATCGGATCGACGCCAAAGTGGCTCATGAAGCGCTTGTCTTCCGAGGCGATGAAGGCCGCCGGGACATATTGGGGCAGCTCGCGCAGGGTGATGGCTTCGCCACCGGTCTGGCCGCGATTGGAAATGAGGCTCCCATCAGCCGCAAGGATGCGGATATTGGGCGGACGTTCGGGAATGGCCCAGGTGTTGGAGGCCGGGAGCTGGGCGCCGTAATAGACAATGACGCCGATGACCGCGAGACCACCCCAGAGGCAGGCAACAAAGCCCCACCAGAGCATGGTCATCAGGAAGCCGCCGGAGCGACGCTTCTTCTTCTGGCGGACAGGCTGGGCCTTGCCGCGACGGGGTTGTTTCGGGGGCTTGGGCGGCTTGCCGCCGCCAGTGCCGGAACCACCGGGCGCGGCGGGACCGCGTTCGCCATCGACGGAAAAGGCCATGGAATGGCCCATGGCAGGCTCGACCCGCTGGCCCTTTGCTGCAGGGCGCGCCTTTGGCTTGCCCTGGCGGGCGGCGGGGCCGGCTACGCGGTCATCGGCCGAAATGCGGAAATCCATCAAGCAACCTGTCGAAGAGACGTGTTTTCTGCTTCTACCCTGTTCGCCCGCCGAGGGAAACAAATGGTCGACAAGAGGTTAAGGCCGGGACTGCCGGCAAGCGGTACCTCACGAGCTGTCGAGAGCAGCACATGTGCCGCTTTTCCGCGCGAATTGTGGCGTGTTTAGGGGCGACGCGCGGGTTTCAGACGCTTGTGACCCGGGCGCAACAGCGGCTGGGGGCGCGAGACATGGCGCGCTGACCGAAAGGGGCGGACTTGCCGGGCGGGCAAGGTTTACGGCAAGAAGGGGCAATGCGCGTACTTTTGCTTGTCCTTTCACTCTTTTTTCTGAGCCTCTCCCCTGTCCGCGCCGATGTGCTCGATGATGCGCTGGCGGACGCCTGGCTCATGCTCGAGCGGGCGGGCGCTCGGCTGGATGGGGCGCGGTTCGGGGTGGACCTTACCGCCTATCGCGACGCGCTTTCCGTGCATCGGTTTCGCTCCCCCCATTGGGGCGGGGAGATGACGCTCGACATTGCCGTGCGCGCGGCGGCCGAGGGCGACTGCGCCCGCTATGCCGCCTATGTGCGTATGCCACCGGAAAACGGGACGGTCACGCTCGTCATCTGCCCGCAATTTACCAATACGGGGACGCGTGAGCTGCGTGCGCTGACGATTCTGCATGAACTGGTGCATGTGGTGGCGGGGCCGGATGAATGCCGCGCCATGAGCTTTGCCGCCGAGGTGGAGCAACTCTCGACCAGGCGCTTCACCAATGTCGAGCGATACTGGCGCGCGAATGGCTGCGAGGGCTCGGGGTTTCGGTTGCCGTAATTACTCGGCAGCAGCGTAATAGCTTGGCGACGGGCGGATGGCGGCGATGACGGCATCGGCAGAGGCTGCGAGGAATTCGGCGTCGGCGCGCAGCTGGTCAAGCGTGCGCGGCTGGGGCAGCGGGCCCTGCCAGTCCTCAAAGGCAAAATCGAGCGCAGCCGCGGCTTCAGAAATCGCGTCATCGAGACTGTCTGCCACGGCGATGACACCGGGCACGTCGGGGAAGGAAATCCCGTAGCCGGAGGCAGGGTCCTTGTGGATCAGGGCCAGATAATGGGTATCAATCGCGCTCATCGAGGCTCCAGCCTGCCTGCCGGTAGATTGACCGCACCGTGCCAATCGGAATGTCCTTGCGCGGATGGGGCAGGATGACCAGCCGTCCGCTCGAGGCATGCCTATATTTATGATGCGAACCCCGGGTCGAAACAAGGGTGAAGCCGTCTGCCACCAGACGGCGTACAATATCCCGACTGTCCGTCAGAATTCCCCGGCCCATGCGCCACCTCACACCCAGGGCGAGGTGGCGTCAAGGCGGGGCGTCACCGCCAGCCGAGGGCGGGGGCGACGTGTTTGATGATGTTCTCGATGACGTGGGCGTTGTAGTCGACGCCGAGCTGGTTGGGGACGGTGAGGAGCAGTGTATCGGCTTCGGCGATGGCTTCGTCCTGGCGCAGTTCCTCGATGAGTTTTTCGGGCTCGCCATGATAGCCGCGGCCGAAGACGGCGCGCTTTTCGGGCTCGATATAGCCGAACTGATCCTCTTCCTTGCCGCCGGCGCCGAAATACATCCGGTCGAGATCATTGGTGATGGCAAAGATCGAGCGGCTGACCGAGACGCGCGGCTCGTGGGCGTGGCCGGCTTCCTTCCAGGCCGCGCGATAGGCGCGGATCTGTTCGGCCTGCTGGATGTGGAAGGGTTTTCCCGACTCGTCGAATTTGAGCGTCGAGGACTGCAGGTGCATGCCCTTTTTGGCGGCCCAGACGGCGGTGGCGTCGCTGGCAGCGCCCCACCAGATGCGGTTGCGCAGGCCCTCAGAATGCGGCTCGAGGCGCAGCATGCCGGGCGGATTGGGGAACATGGGCTGCGGATTGGGCTGGGCAAAGCCCTGGCCCTTGAGCACTTCGAGGAAGACCTCGGCATGCTGGCGGGCCATGTCCTGATCGGTCTGGCCTTCCTGCGGCGCAAAGCCGAAATAGCGCCAGCCGTCGATCACCTGCTCGGGCGAACCGCGCGAAATGCCGAGCTGCAGGCGACCACCGGCGATAAGGTCAGCGGCGCCGGCATCTTCGGCCATATAGAGCGGGTTTTCATAACGCATGTCGATGACGGCGGTGCCGATCTCGATCTTTTTGGTGCGCGCGCCAATGGCGGCAAGCAGCGGGAAGGGCGAAGCCAGCTGCCGGGCAAAGTGGTGCACGCGGAAATAGGCGCCGTCGGCGCCCAGCTCTTCAGCGGCGACGGCCAGATCGATCGACTGCAGCAGGGCATCACCAGCCGAGCGTGTGCCGGACCGGGGCGACGGGCTCCAATGGCCGAAGGAGAGAAAGCCGATCTTTTTCATGGTGCTGCCTTTGCTCACGATTGTCATGAGCATAGCTAGGCAGCGTCAGCGAAGCCAGAAAGGAGGATTCTGGCAACGCACTGTTTTTGTCGATGAACAGTGCCAAGGAAAAAGCCTGCCGGGATGCGGCAGGCTTTGTTCAATGAACCATAAAAATGTATGGCCACAATTCGACCCACCGCCTCGACACTGAGGATGCATGCTAACCCAATGTCTTGTGCGCTTCCAGAACGAGATCAAAAAGGCCCGCATGCCTCAATGCTGCCCTCACCTCGCGGAACACGGTTTCGAATTTCGGTGTAGTCGACATCTGGGCATCCAGCCGAGTTCCCCATGTCTTCTCCAGCGCCTTTTCTTTCTTATCGAAAGCTGCAGATAGATCTTCCGCGCTCCTCGGAGCTTCTGGGCAATGGGGTAAGCCAGCCGATCAAGACCGAAGCCACCATCCGTTGCCAAGGTCCAGACGTCGAACAGATCCCTGGGTTGAGTTCGTTTCGGATCCGTGAGAGCCAACAGCTTCTCGGCGACGATCTCGTCGATGCTATAGACCTTCACCGCGCAGTCGCCAGGAAAGTCGAACACCGGATAGGTGACGATCACCGGCTGCCGTTCCAGGTCTGCGACGATGCATTCGGTACGGGTGACATCGACCTTGAATTCGCGAGGACGGCCCATGGGGCCCGTGAACCCCATATAGAAGGTGTGGCTGTTTTCATGCGAGACGCGGTCTGGGCCTCGGTATGAAAACGCCATCCCGGTTTCCTGTGCCACACCCGCGGTAACTTCATCGAACGCCTTGGTCACCGTATCGAAATCGTCATCGTTGAGAAGGGTGAAGTCCAGATCCTCGGAAAAGCGGTATTCCCCGAGGTGACAACGGCGCAGAGCCGTGCCGCCCTTGAACGCGAGTTTATCTCCATATGGATGCTGGGCGAGCTTGGCGAGGAACCAGCCAAGGGCATAGTCGAGTTCGATTGACTGCTCGGGAATGCGGCGCCCTCCATTCTTCTTAAGGAGATTGTTGGAGATGATCGAGAGGTCGCGCTGTGCAATCAAGGTCAGGTACTCCTGGATGCCTCGATCTCGTCCTGGCCCACGTTCAGGCGCAGCTTCCATCGGGCCATGTAACTACCCTCTGCGGGCATGGAAGGGTCCAGCAGGTTGTAGGTGGTCCTGACGAACCTACCGAGCTCTTCACGATGAAGATGGGTTCCCAGACCGCAAGAATCCAGCAGATAGCCAAGACGGGTGCAAACCGCGCCGACGCCCAGTCGAACGGCATAAGTGACCAGCTTGCCGGGATCGAGGTCGTCCCGCCTCATCCAGGCGCCACGGTCGATCTCGATGTAACCGCCGCACAGGTCGGGACGCCGGAGGCAATCGATGACAGTACGCTCCATGTCGCTGACCCACACGCTGGTGCCGCTTTCGATCCAATGCCGCGTCGTCCCGAATATTTCGGTTTCCGGGATGGACGTCACCCGGATCTCCGTTCCCTGAGCGGTAATCGAACGAGCCGGTGGATTCACGCAGGACACGGTGACCAGAATGCGGGGTTGGGTCGTCATGCCATGAACGGCCATAGCGGTACCGTGAGATAGATAGTGCGGTCGATCTTCCATGAGGCGATCGGCAACGAGCAGAGGATCACCTGCATAAAGCACTTCGCTACCCATATTAGGCGGGACAAGAATGTAGGTTCCTCGACGCAGCCGCGTCACCACCCCGCGCGCCTGAGCCTTACCAAGGAGATTGGATACGACCGCTGCGGACGTGCCGAGGATCGTGACCGCATCAGCAACGCTGAACACGGTCTTCCCCTCGTCATAGAGCGTTGTGACGAGCTTCGCAGTCTGCGGCCCTAATGTCTTCATATTGGAACTCATGCAATCATCTTTAAAGGATGATTGTTAGAACTGCAATATGAATTTCCCTGTGCCAGGGCACAGATCAGGTCGTTTCCATAGTCGGCGATGACGGCGATCAACGAAGTGGTCAGGTACGCCGGCGCCATCATTGGCGAGCACATCTGCAAGTCTCGTCTCGAGAATTGGCGGGTGGCATCCATTGCAGGCGACGAGCGTGACGTCGAA
>JAAZLP010000092.1 GCA_012799265.1 Phyllobacteriaceae bacterium
AGCAGCCATCCCAACCCCGCCATTCGTGCTGTGGCTGATCAGGATATCGGCTCCGCCCTCGCTGTGGCCGGCCACCCGATCCATGCCATGCTGGTGCATTTCCCGATCGCGCTCGTCATCTGCACGCTGGGCGTAGACATGCTCTACTGGCTGACCGCCGATCCGTTCTGGATTCGTGTCGGCCTCTGGTCGACTGGCTTTGCCTTTGCGTTCGGCGTGCTCGCTTCCCTTGCCGGGACCGCAGAACTCCTCGCCGTGCCGGGCATTCGCGTTCGCGTCGCCAGTTGGAACCACGCCATTGCTGCCATGACCCTCCTGGCTGTTGCCGGTGCCAATTTCGGTCTTCGCCTCAATGTCCATGATGCGGTCCTGCCGCATGGCCTGATGCTCTCCATCCTCGCTGCCATTCTGACGGCGCTGGCGGGCTGGCATGGGGGCAAGCTGGTGTTCGATCATGGGGTCGGCCTCATCATCTCTACCAAGCAATGAATTCACCGAGCTTCTCGCCGAGCGCGCCCGGGGCCATGAACGCCTCGACGCCGCCCGGCGTTGTCCATTGCGGCTTGCCCAGCACCACGACCAAGATGGCTCCGACCACAAAACTGGTCGCGAGGCTCACGACAATCACGCGCCAGACCGGGTAGACCTCGCCCGGCTCAAACAGCCGCAGGATGACGGCGCCGCTGGTGACATGGATGATGACCATTATGCCCACAAAGGCCAGTTTGACGGCAAACCAGGGCTCAAACGTCGCCTGCACGAAGATCAGCGCCGTGCCGGAGCCAACGGCGACGAACGCGGCCGGAGAAACCAGCGCCACATAGAAGAAGCGGGTGAAATTGTGCAGGCGATGCAGGGCATCGCCCCTAAGCCGCCGCCTTTGCACATAGAGAAAGGGCAGGCAGATGAGCCCTGCCGACCAACCCGCGATGGCGATGATGTGGACGAACTTAAGCAGGACGCTCGTCATGCGCGCTGTTCCCATGGCGCACGCAACATCATGAGCAGTCTTGCCAGACCGACGCCGATATAGGGCAGGGACGCCGGCACCCACATGATGAGGCCAGCCAGTTGCTGGTCACTCTGGGGCTCCAAGCCAAAAGCCAGCGTTGTTGCGAAATGCGGCGTATAGAGCGGCGCTCCGGCAAACACCAGCAGCGCACCCAGCAGCCCCATTTGGATGGTAAGAAACAGCAGGGCGGCAATGGCGCGCGCTGGGGAGGCCCTAAAGATCGCGGCCCACATGGCCATTGCCGTGCCAAGCAGAGTGATCTGCATCAGCCAGTAAACCGGGGTATTCGACAGCGCCATCACATAGGCGTCAGGCGAATGCCACAGCCAGAAGACGACTGTGTGCAGCATGACCAGGGGCATCAATAGCGGGCCAAGTACCCAACGGCGCCCGCCAAGTGCCAGTGCCAGGAGCGGCGCAGCGAGGGCGACCAACAGCACATGATGAACGACCCGCGCTGAAAACAGCGCGACGGTCAGCGCACAAAGCGGGCTGATGAAAGCAACCACCAAGAAGGCCATTGCCGTCGAGAAATAAAGGCGTTCGCGACTTGTCGCGGGCCGCAAGGCAAACAGCACGGCCGCAATCATCATCACGGCGATCAGCCATGGGTCGAAATTCCATCGGCCCCAGAGGTCCTCCGGGATCGGCGCTGGGCCGCAATAGCTGGTGGAGAGTGACGCTGGCATGTGGTTCCTGACGCTGGGAACGTGGGCGGGCTATTGGCTCTCTTCTGCTGGCAGGGCATAGGCGATGAAGTAATCGCCGATAGGCGTTTCCATGAAGTCGTGGCCACCGGCATTGATGACCACGATCTGCCGTCCACCCGCTTCATAGGTCATGGGCGTGGCCTGCCCACCGGCCGGCAACTCAACCTGCCAGATTTCCTCGCCAGTCTCGATATCGATGGCGCGCAGGATGTCGTCGGTCGCAGCCGCGATGAAGAAGAGCCCGCTCGCGGTGATCACGCCGCCGCCATTATTAGGCGTCCCGATATCAATAGGCAGCATGGTCGGGAGACCAAACGGACCGTTCTTGCGGGCAGACCCAAACGGCCGATCCCAGAGCACTTCGCGCGTGTTGATATCGATCGCGGCAATGCCGCCATAGGGTGGCTGCTTGCAGAGGAGGCCCGTGAAAGGCACGCGCCAGCCAGCATTTACGCGAATGCCATAGGGAGACATCGCCTGCGGGCTGATGCTGCCGTGCGAGCCACCACCAGCCTCGGCATCGTAATTGGGATCCGTAATTGGCAAAATGCCCAGCGCGTCGACCTCCTCGCGCGGCACCAGCTGATTGTAATTGGGCATGTCATTGTAGTTGGTGATCATGATCCCCTTTTCAGGGTCGATGGCCACGCCACCCCAATCAACGCCGCCATTATAGCCCGGATACTGAATCCACGGCCGGTCCACGGTCGGTGGCGTATACACGCCATCATACGCGGCCTGGCGGAACTGGATGCGGCACCACAGCTGGTCAAGCGGCGTTGTGCCCCACATGTCCTTTTCCGTCAGATCGGGCTTCATGAGGTTCGGGAAATCGGTGACAAAGGGCTGGGTTGGCGACAGTCGCTCAGGCTCCACCCCGCCGGTGGGGGCAGGGCGCTCCTCGATATTGACCAAAGGTTCGCCGGTCGCGCGGTTGAGAATATAAAACTGCGCCTGCTTGGATGGCATGATGATCGCCGGCACCGGGCCGTCAGGCGTCGGGAAATCGATCAGACTTCCCTGGCCCCCAAGGTCATAGTCCCAGATGTCGTAGTGCACCGTCTGGTAGGACCAGGCCACGTCGCCCGTTTCAACGTCGAGCGCGACAATGGCAGTCGAATAGGTGTTTTCGGCTTCGGAACGGTCGCCGCCCCAATAGTCGACGGCGGAATTCCCCATCGGCAGATAGACGAGCCCGAGTTCGTCATCACCGGACGCGATGGTCCAGACATTGGGCGTCCCCGGCGTATAAACCTCGCCTTCCGGCGGCAGCCCCTTTTCGCCCGGACGGCCCATATCCCAGGCCCAGTCCAGGTCACCTGTCACGGCGTTGTAGCCGCGGATGACGCCCGAAGGGGCCTCACGTGTCTGGCCATCACTGACCTGGCTGCCGACCACAAGCACGTCGCGGACGAGGGTGGGTGGTGAGGTCGGGGCATAAAAGCCGGGCGCCGTGTCGCCGATGCCTTCGAGCAGATTGACGATGCCGCCATTGCCAAAATCAGGGCAGAGCTGTCCGGTCTCGGTATCAAGCGCGATCATTCGGGCGTCATGCGTAAGGTTGACGACCCGGGCGGCGCAGAGCGTTCCGGCGGAAGCAGTCGTGTCCTCGAAATAGACGAGGCCGCGGCAGGAGGCATTGTAGCCTATCGCGTCTGTCGGTGTCTGCGGATCATAAGTCCAGAACTCGGCCCCGGTCGCTGCATCGAGTGCACTGATCTTGTTCAGCGCCGAGCAGAGATAGAGCCTGTCACCGACTTTGACCGGCGTATTCTGGTTGCCGAACGGCTCATCATTCTCGGGCAGATCGCCGGTGCGGAACTCCCAAATCTGCTCCAGAGAGCCGACATTTTCCTTTGTAATCTGGGTCAGTGGAGAATAGCGCAATGCCGCATGCGTGCCGCCATAGGCAGGCCAGTCGACACCAGTTTCCAGCGCAACATACTGCGTCTCGACGACCGTCTCAGGGAGCGGAGGCAGTGGAGCGTCGGGGCCGGGGGTAGGGGCTTCCTGCGCGATCGTCGACGCGTATTGCACCGAAGTGAGTACCATCGCGGAAGCGCCGAGGCCGATTATTCCCAACGCCGCGGCAGCCATGGAACCGCGAGGCACACCCACTCTTCCGCGCAGGTTGGGGATGCAGAGAAGCACGAAAACCAGGACGATTGTCGGGGCTAGGAGACGTGGCAGTTGAGCCCAGCCATCAAGCCCTGCTTCCCAAAGTGCCCAGACCAATGTGCCCGCGAAGGTGAGGAGGTAGATCCACACCCCGGTCATTGAACGTCGAAAGAGGAAAAAGGCCGACGCAATAAGCCCGAGCCCTGCCAGGGCGTAATACCAGGAGCCACCGAGGGTGATCAGCCAGACGCCACCCGCCAGGATCGGCAGGCCGAAGATCATCATTATCAGCGCCAGCAGCGCAACGGCCCAATATCCAAAACCCCGGGTCGCCTCTGCCATCCGCCTTCCTTCCCTAGATGATGTCTCCCAACCGCAACGACTAAACTCCGCCGCGGTTCCGACATAATTTCGACAAGGCAATTTTAGGCGGTCGCAAGGCTTTGACCGGATTCAGTTCCAGAACTGCTGGGGGTAGTGGCCGGCTCCGCTCCGCGGGGTTGCCGATCTCCTGCTGGAAACGCTTCTCGTGCTCTCGAAGGTCTATGGTTCTGCCCGGCGCCCAGGGGTTCTTCTTCCAGATGCCTCTGAGCCGGTTGGTGGCACGCCTCGCTTCGCTCCGCGCGAAGTCCGCCCAAGCCATCTTGCCCCGCTGAACCGCGCGCCATTGCCGCTCACGATGCTCACGCGCCGCTACAGCACCCGCGTGCCGCAAGCATCTTGCATATCCCTTGAGCGCAGGGTTTCGGCACATGCCTCCGTCTCTGGTCTTGGCGCCACAAATCTTGCGATAGGGTGAACCGAACTGCGAGTCTTTGCGCGCTTCTAGCACTACTTTGGCAGAAGTCTGCTGAGTATTC
>JAAZLP010000001.1 GCA_012799265.1 Phyllobacteriaceae bacterium
CGCGGCTCCGGCCGATACGGAGGTTGGCATGGGGGTATACCTTTCGAGAAACGGAGGCGGCTGCTCACAAACTACGCGCCGTGCCTCGCAATTGAGCAGCACAATACTCCTCTGGCGCAGAAAATGCAGCACATGACGTTCCTCGCCACCGGGGCGGGGAAGATTTTTCTACTGAGGAAGGCAAAAGCGGCGGAAAGCCTTGTTACAGGCGCCGAAAAACCAGGGACAGCAGGAGTGCCAGACTCGGCAGGAGCAGCACCACGGCAGCGATGGCCATGACGAGCACGCCCGGCCCCGGATCCTGCCAGCCGAGGAAGGCGAGAAGGACGGCGCAAATGCCGGCGAAGATGCCGGTCGTACGATGGACGACGAGCCAGGTGCGGTCGGAGGGAATCGGCCAGGGCATGCGCAGACCGGCATAGGAATGGCGCTCGGCTTCGAAGATGATCACGGCGAGGACCAGCAGATTGGCAGCAAATCCGAAAGCCGTGCCGCGGAAGAGATCGAAGTCCGATCCAATGCCCAGGAACAGCAGGCCGAGCTGGAGGAAGAAGAGCAGGCTGAGCAGCAGGGTCAGGGCGGGATCAAGAATGTGCTGGGTCTTGGCGAAGTGGTTCTTCGTCAGGCTTTTTCCGAGGACGAAGAACAGCGCAATCAGCACGGCCTGGATGATGGGCGGCACGGCGATCGCGATATCGCGGGGCCAGAGCCAATCGGCGCCGTTGCCCGACCAATGCGCGGGGAATGCGTAGCCCGACGGGACATTGATCACAATCACCCCGGCAACAGCCAGCGTGACGCCGAGAAGCAGAAGATGAAATCGGGAAACGAGGCTGGACATGGGACGGCTCAGTGGACCGGCCTCATATGGAAGCTCACGACGACCAAAGCTAGATCAGCGCGAAATATTCTCCCCTGCCCTTGATGCAGCAGCGATAGCAGCGCACATCAATCGGGGGAATCAGGATGAAAACACGCACAGTATTGGTGGGACTATTAGCACTGGGTGGAGCGCTGCTCGCCGGCGCCATAATCCTTTTCATGCCGCTAAAGATCGCCACGCCGCAGCTTTTCGGAATGCACTGTGCCGCGCAGGTCTGTACCGAGGACGAGCAGGATCTGGCGGCTGCGCTTGAGCTGTTTAGATCAGCAAGAGGCGAGGTTGAGGCGATGGCTGACACAAAGCTCCCGAACCTTCATGCGGTGATGTGCAAAAGCGATGCCTGTTATGCTCGGTTCGGCGGCGGGGCGGAGCGAGCGATCTCGTTCCCTTTCCTCGGCATGGTGGTAGCCGGACGGTCCTGGCAGAACTACATCGTCAGGCACGAGATGATCCACTGGCTGCAATTTGAACACTTTGGCGCGTTCGAGACCATGAGCTACCCAGCCTGGTTTCGGGAAGGCATGGCGTATGCGCTCAGCGAGGCGCCAGCGTCAGATATCCCACCGGAGTTTGCACAGTGGATGGCCCAGTATCGAGAGTGGGAAGGCAAGCGCTCGCTAACGACAGTTCTGTCGAACAAGCCCTTGTTCGACTGAGGCTATCCCAAAAGAAAGGGGCCGGTTTCCCGGCCCCTCGCAAAACTGATGTATCCAGCGATTAGCGCTTGGAGAACTGGAAGGAACGACGGGCCTTAGCCTTACCGTACTTCTTACGTTCAACAACACGGCTGTCGCGGGTCAGGAAGCCGCCCTTCTTCAGAACCGGACGCAGAGCGGGTTCGAAGTAGGTGAGGGCCTTGGAGATGCCGTGACGAACGGCACCGGCCTGACCGGAGAGACCACCGCCAGCGACGGTCACGTTGACGTCGTACTGGTCGAGGCGCTCAGCAGCAACGATCGGCTGCTTGACGATCAGCTGGAGAACCGGACGGGCGAAATACTTGGCGAATTCGCGGCCGTTGATGGTCAGCGTGCCCTTGCCCGGCTTGATCCAGACGCGAGCGACAGCGTTCTTGCGCTTGCCGGTTGCGTAGGCGCGGCCCAGGGAGTCCAGCTTCTGGACGTGGACGGGAGCGGTGTTGACCGGAGCGGCAGCGGAAGTGCCGAGATCTTCGAGGGAGTTGATGGTTTCGGCCATATTACTTCACCCGCACGTTCTTGGAGTTCATCGCAGCGACGTCGAGCTTGGTCGGGTTCTGCGCTTCATGGGGATGCTCGGCACCGGCGTAAACGCGCAGGTTCTTGAGCTGGGCGCGGGTCAGCGGACCACCCGGCATCATGCGGCGAACAGCGTTCTCGAGAACGCGGTTCGGGAAACGGCCTTCGAGCAGCTGACGCGCGGTGCGGTCCTTGATGCCGCCGGCATAACCGGTGTGCCAGTAGAAGCGGTGCTGGTCCAGCTTGTTGCCGGTCAGCTTCACCTTGTCGGCATTGATGACGATGATGTTGTCACCCATGTCCATGTGGGGGGTGAAGGTCGGCTTGTGCTTGCCACGGAGGCGGGAAGCGATGATCGAAGCGAGACGACCCACGACGAGGCCTTCGGCGTCGATCAGGATCCACTGCTTTTCGATATCGCTCGGTTTTGCCGAGAACGTTGTCATAATCGAATTCCCTAAGATTCAGGCAGCCGCCCCCAGTGGGAGCGGCTTGTTCGGGGGCGTCTCTAAGAGAGATTCACCCCCGGGTCAACCCCTTCGTAAAAGCCATTGAATTTCAATAACTTACGAATGCGGTATTATTATACCGTACCGAGCGCGCGGGTTTTACGCATGTCGGCGAGGTAGGCGACGATGGCGCCGGCCAGGATGAAGGCCAGGCCCTGGTGGGCGACGGCGATGTCGATATTGACCATGGACAGAACCGTGGCGATGCCGAGCCCAACCTGGGCCAGGACCAGCACCATGATCGCGATCAGCCAGCGATGCACGCCGCCAAAGCCATTGCCGCGGGCTTGGAAGACGACCATGACGGCCGCCACGATGGTGATCAGATAGGCGATCATGCGGTGGTTGAACTGCACGGTCAGGTGGTGCTCGAAATGGCTGAGCCAGGACGGCTCATAGGCATAAAGACCATCCGGGATGAACTTGCCGTCCATCAGCGGCCAGGTGTTGAAGCCCATGCCGGCCTGGATGCCGGCCACGAAGGCGCCGGCGGCAATCTGAATGACCAGCAGCAGCAGCAAGGCCCAGGCGGCCCATTTATTCCAGGGCTGGATGACACCTTCGGTAGGCTGGGGTCGCATGCGTCTGGCGACGGCTATCAGTGCGAGCAGGAGCGCCAGCGCTGCCGTGAGATGGGCCGCAAGGCGATATTGGGAAACCGAGGTCAGTTCGCTGAGGCCCGAAGAAACCATCCACCAGCCGAGAAAGCCCTGGAAGCCACCAAGGACGAAGAGCCCGCCCAGCGGCAGGGCCATGTCACGCGTGAGACGCTTCTGGAACAGGAAGACGAGGAAGGGAATCGCAAAGGCAAAAGCAATGATGCGACCCAGGAACCGGTGGCCCCATTCCCACCAGAAAATGCCCTTGAAATCCTCAAGGGTCATCCAGCTGTTATAGACCTCATACTGCGGGATCAGCTTGTAGCCGTCGAATTCGGCCTGCCAGTCCTCCAGCGTCAGCGGGGGAATGATGCCGGAGATCGGCTTCCAGGTGGTGATCGACAGACCAGAGCCGGTGAGGCGGGTCATGCCTCCGACCATGACCATGATCAGAACCATCAGGGCGATCACATAAAGCCAGATGCGCACGGGGCGCAGGCGATCACCAACAACACTCACTTTGCCGAGTGCGGCATCATGCAAGGCAGTCACAGCTATCTTTTCCGGTATCGAAGGAAGTCCGGGAGTGGTAAGCCCGCAGCAATGTTATCGCAATGGTCCTGATGCCGCACATGTCCCAGAGCAAACGCAAGTTGATCGGTGCATTTCTCCTGGTCGGTTCGATCGTGGCGTGGTCCGTGCTGGGCACGATGATTTATCTGGCCCTGCCCGAGGGACTGCCGCCGCTGGTGCTGGTTGGCTATTTCCTCATTGCCGGCATGGGCTGGGTGCTGCCGGCGGCGCAGATCATCAAGTGGATGGCGCGACCGGATCGCCAGACGAGCAATGGATAGGTTTTTCGCGGAACGGTTATGGGGCGTGTTGCCCTGGTCGGTGCTGGCACTGGTCGCCCTGGTGATTGCCGGCATCTATGTCGTCGTCGACACAAGCAATGGCGCCAGCGGGCTGAGCTATCTCATCCTGCGCTGGTTTCATTCGCTGTGCTGGGTGCTGCTGGCTGCCGCCGCCGTGGCCATGTCGAGGCTGACCCCCATGCCGGTCGAATGGGCGGTGCCGCTAGGGATTGCCGGCGGGGTGGTCTATGCCGTCTTCCTCATCACCACACTGAGCACCGGCAGCGCGGGCTGATCAGCCGGGGCGACGGCTGAAGCGGGTCGAGACGAGTCCACCACACAGCAGGACATCCAGGTAACGGCGCTTCTGGAAAGCGCCGTTAAGCGACGTGCGCGGCAGCGCCAAGAGGCTCTGCAGGTGATGAGGATAAAGCGCGCCGGGCCGCGTGGTCACGGCGGTGCGGAAGCCCAGATCCCTCGCTAAAGCGAATTCGCGCGGACCGCATGAGAGTGGTCCGCCCAGTGGATAGGAGCAGTGGGTCGGACGGAAGCCGAATTGGGCTTCGATGACGTCGACCGACTGGGCCATTTCGGCACGAGCCTGAGCCTCGGGGAGTTTTGCAAGCTCGTAGTGGTTCACCGTGTGGGCACCGATGGTACAGAGCGGATCGTCGGCGAAGACGCGCAGTTCCTGCCAGCTCATGATCAGGTCGCGGCATTGCCTCTCGAGATCATAGCCATAGGCGGTGGTGAAATCGGCTAGGAGTTTCAGCCGATCCGGCTCGGGCATTTTGCGCATGCGCCAGTAGAGGCGTTTGAAGGCATTGATCTTCTGCGCGACGGTGATCGTATCGAGATATTCGGTCTCATCCCCTTCGGTCAGGGCAATGGCGTCCTGACGGGCGATGATGTCCTCGATGGCCTGCCACCAGAGCTGGCCGACACCGTCGACGAAGGCAGTGGGGACATAGAGGGTGAAGGGTGCCTCGTGGCGCTGCAGGATCGGCAGCGCATATTGGAGATTGTCGCGATAGGCGTCGTCGAAGGTAAGAACGACGAAGCGGCGGCCCGGCTTTGGCGCGGCGAGGCGCTCGATGGCCTCATCAAGCGAGACGATATCGAGCCCGAGTTTGCGGATGCGCTCGAGAACATAGTCGAGATAGTCGGGCTGAACCTGCAGGATGGCATTGGGCGAGAACTTCGCCGGCTCTTCCGGCAGCACCCGATGCAGGGTGAGGATAACGCCACGGCTGCTGGACAGCAGCCGCATCAGATGAGGTACGCGCGCCAGCC
>JAAZLP010000093.1 GCA_012799265.1 Phyllobacteriaceae bacterium
AGATCGGCGAAATCTGTGCTGCCGCCATGCGCAAGCTGAGTTATTCGGGTGCCGGCACCATCGAATTTCTTTACGAAAACGGCGAGTTCTATTTCATCGAGATGAACACGCGCCTCCAGGTTGAGCACCCGGTTACCGAGCGCATCACCGGCATCGACATCGTCTATGAGCAGATCCGCGTCGCCTCGGGCGAAAAGCTCTCGATGACGCAGGACATGATCCAGTTCTATGGCCATGCCATCGAAGTGCGCATCAACGCCGAAGACCCGCAGACCTTCGCGCCCTCGCCGGGCACGATTACCTTCTACCACCCTGCCGGTGGCGTCGGTGTGCGCGTCGATAGCGCCGTCTATCAGGGCTACAAGATCCCGCCCTATTACGACTCGCTGATCGGTAAGCTGATCGTTTATGGCCGTACGCGCGAGGAATGCCTCAAGCGTCTGGGCCGTGCGGTGGACGAATTCGTCATCGATGGCGTCAAGACCACCCTGCCCCTGTTCCAGCGCCTGATGAAGGAGCCGGACGTCTTGGCAGGCAATTACGACATCCACTGGCTGGAAAAATTCCTGGCCGACAACAAGGCCTGACACGGGGAGTGCGGCGATGAGGTTGAAACTTTTCCTTGGTGCCGCTCTCCTCCTGGCAAATGCGAGCCCCGTTCTGGCGCAGGAATGCGTCGGATGGGGCGAGCCGGTCGAACTCGCGGGCATCCCCGTCACCGGTGTTTATCCGGGTCCTCCGGAATATGAGAGTGTCGCCAAGGGCGATGCGGCCTATAGCGCCCTGATGCTCCATCTGCGCCAGCCGATCTGCGTCAACGCCGGCGCCAATGCCGAAATGGAACCCCACATCTCCGAAATCGAGCTGATCCAGCTCGCCTGTGACAAGAAGGTGCTGGGGCGGATCACCGAGGGCGACGTCAACACAGTGGCCGGCACGCTCTTTCCCGCCCATACCGGCTATCACGTCACGCAGGCCGTGCTGCAGTGTAGCTGACCTTCTCATGTCTTATCCCGTCGATCCCTTTGCCGTCGAACTGACGCCGGAAATGATCATCCGCGCCTATTGCGCGGGCATTTTTCCCATGTCTGAAGACGCGGAGGACGACGACATCTTCTGGGTCAGCCCGGAGGAACGCGGGATCATGCCGCTGGACGGCTTTCGCGCCTCCAGGAGCCTGCGCAAGGCCATGCGCAAGACCACGTGGGATATTCGCGTCGATACGGACTGGGATGGGGTCATCGAAGGCTGTGCGACGGTTGGCGAAGACCGTGACACAACCTGGATCAACCGGACCATCCGCGAGGTCTATGGCGAACTCTTTCGCCGTGGCGTGGCGCATACGGTGGAGGTCTGGGACGGCGAGGACCTGGTCGGCGGTCTCTATGGGCTGGCGATCGGCGCGGCGTTCTTTGGGGAGTCCATGTTCCATCGGCGTACGGACGCCTCGAAAATGGCGATGGCACACCTTGTGGACCGTCTTAATGCCGGTGGCTTCCAACTGCTCGATACCCAGTTTCTGACCGATCATCTCGCCTCGCTGGGCGGGATCGAGATTTCTCGCGCCGAGTATGAAGACCGCCTCGCTGACGCCATTGAGGAACAGGGCGACTGGCACTCTTGGGACCGAAAAGCATGACCATTCCCGCCGATCTGCCGGAGCAGTTTGCGGGCCTCAAAGGCCACGACTGGACGCGCGTCACGCTGGGGAAGTCCGACGCTGATGTCTGGCGCATCGCGCTATCGGACAGCACGTCCGTTTTCCTCAAGTCGGAACGACAGCACGATCTGGCGGAGCTGCCGGTCGAATATGACCGGCTGACCTGGCTCACCAGCATGGGCTTCAAGGCGCCGCGCGTGGTGGATCAGGCGCTCGAAAATGGCCGCTCATGGCTGCTGCTGACGGCGGTGCCGGGCGCGGACCTCACCCACTATCTCGACGATCCGCAGACATTCATCCGGGTCTATTCACAGGGCCTCAAGCGCATGCATGCGCTCGACCCGCATACCTGCCCCTTTGACCACTCCATTGAGGCGCGGCTGATCGAGGGGGAACGGCGGGTGGTTGCGGGTCTCGTCGACGAAAGCGATTTTGACACCGAGCATGTCGGCTGGACCGCGCAGCAGGTGCTGGACTGGCTCAAGGCGAACATCCCGAGCGAGGGCGCGCGGTTCGTCACGCATGGGGATCCCTCGGCACCGAACATCCTGGCGCAGGATGCACGCTTTTCCGGCATGGTGGATTGCGGGCGGCTGGGCGTCGCCGATGTGTGGCAGGACCTGGCAATCGCCTGCCGGTCGATCCGCTACAGTATCGGCGAAGAGCATGTCGCCCCGTTCCTTGCGCTTTACGGCGTGGAATGGGACGCGGAGAAGTACCGGTTCTTCAACGCGCTGGACGAGCTGTTCTGAGTTTTTTGGGGGGCTTGGGCGCTCCCGCACCCGCGAATCCGTCCTCGGGCTCGACCCGAGGACCAGGTGGAACGTGTTCGTCGTTCGGTATGGGAGCTGAGTGGCCCTCGGGTCGGGCCCGAGGGCGGCGCGGTGATGGGGTTAGCTTCGATCGCGCAACTTGAAGGCAAGCTCGGTCTGCCACAGGTTCATGTCCGGATCTTCGACGGGATCGGAATGGTAGATTTCGAGGCGGCAGGCGAAGTGGTTGCCGTCTGATTTCGCATTCACATCAAAGGCTAATCCCTGCTCGTTCACCCAATCGATCAACTGCCCGGTAGCGCCGATCAGGCCATCGGGGTGGCCGTGCCAGGTGGCATTGGCGAATGTGCCCGCAGGGAGCGTGCCGAAAAGCACGTCGTCTTCATCCTGCCCGGCGCGCTCCACGGCAACGCCGGCTTCGACGTCGAGTGTGCCCGCCATGTCGATGCGCCGGTAATTGTAGAAGGCGGGGCCCACAGGGTTGATGCTCTGGCGGGCAAGCGTTGAGAAGAGCAGCGGAAAGCCCTCATTGGCCGGGCGCTGCATGTCATTCATGGTGACGATGAAGTGCACAAAGGCGTAGGGCGATTGGGAGCGGATTTCGATCTGCGGCGCAGTCAGCATGTTGTCCTCCGAAGCGAGCTGGCGTCACTCATTCAACGAATGAGCAGGCGCCGCTTCGACAGGGAGGCTTGGGCGCTTACTCTTTTTCTGGCGGCGGGAGGTTGGTCGAGGTTTTGCACTCGATCAGCCAGAGATCATAGACCGCGTGGTCCACGGCGTTGAGCGCGGGGCTGTCGGCGAACATCCAGCCAGTGAAGATACGCTCCGACGTGCCGTCGAGGCTCATCTGATTGACCTCGATGAAGGTCGAGGTGCGCTGGACGGTGTCGCTGGACGGGCGGCTGTAGCAGGCGCGCGGGGTGATCTCGAGCGCGCCGAACAGGACAGTTTCGTCGATATAGACGTCAAATCGCGTGATGCGGCCGGTGATTTTGTCGAGGCCGGCAAAGGTCGCGACGGGATGGGCCAGCGGCTGGGCAGCAACCGGCGCGGGAGAAGCGACAACGGCCGCTGCCAGGAGCGGCCGGACGATATGGCTGATGAAACGGTTCAACCCGTTACGCCTCGGGCGACCAGGCCTGATAGTCACCGGTGACCTTCGGGCGCTCCCCACGATTGAGGAGGCTCCCCTCGGGGCGATAGGCGGCGGCAGTACCGGTGAGGTTGGGCTGATGCGGCTTTTCCCAGGCGCGCGGCTCATACTTGGCTTCGGCGGGCACAACATCGGTGCGATGATGCATCCAGCCGTGCCAGCCGGGCGGAATGGACGAGGCGTCGGCAAAGCCGCCGGCATAGGTCACATAGCGACGGTTGGCCTTGCGGTCCTGATAGTAGCGATTGCCGAACTCGTCGGAGCCGACATAGTCGCCGAAGCGCTTGATCCAGAGGCGCGTGCCCCAGGTATTGCCGCCCCACCAGGCAAAGATTTCGGAGAGAAACTGCTTGATAGCCACTTGCGATTCCGCCGTCGTCCAATGCGAATTGGCGTGGGTTTACCACGCTCATTCTGATGAGCCTAGTGCAAGATCGGCAAGGGGGGATGAAATCCGCGCCCTGCCCCTGGATCAGTAATTTGCGCCGCCTTCGATATTGCGCAGCTCGAGCACGAGATCCTTGATTCCATTGTCGATGTGGAGCTGCATGAACTCGGCGGCGAGCGTGGTGGCCGCGTCGAGATCGGGCGCTTCAAAGACGGCGTAACCTCCGATCACTTCCTTGGCTTCGGCATAGGGGCCATCTGTGGTGGTGATCTGGCCGGAATGTCCCATGAGCCGCCTGCCCTTGTCGGCCCCGCCGAGGCCGCCGGTGGAGATGAGGCTGCCATCGCCGAGGCGCTTTTCCATCCAGGGGCCCATGGCATCCATGAGGCCCTGAGAAATGTCCTCGGGCTTGAGGTCGGCGGGCGGAATGATGCTCATGAAATAGCGCATTGGGTTCTCCTCCATCGGTGCGGCTTCAGTCTTGCATGAAGACGACGAGCGAGGGGGAGGAATTTCGACAGGCGCCGAGGGCTAAACGCGGTTGAAGATGGTGCGCGCGGAAAGCCCGATGACCACCATGGCCGCACAGAGCAACAGGAAGGCCGTCTGCATGCTGGTGGCATGAGCGACAAAGCCGATGGCGGCCGGGCCGGCAATGATGCCGACATAGCCCACCGTCAGCACGGAGGCCACGGCGAGATTGGCGGGCATGCGCTTGGTACGGCCGGTAAGCGTGAAGAGGATCGGCGCGATATTGGAAATGCCGGCGCCGACCAGCAGGAACCCGGCCAGGGCCGCTGCGGCGGAGGGCAGGAAGAGGCTGGCGAGGAAGCCAATGGTGGCGAGGGCAGCGCTGGCGATGAGGACAGTGAGGTCGCCCAGACGCGTGCGCAGCGCGTCGCCGCAGAGACGGCCGATGGTCATGGTGATGGCAAAGGCGGTGTAGGCGAAACCGGCGAGGCCGAGATCGGCATTGTGGGTTTCAATCATGAAGAGCGCGCCCCAATCGAGCACGCCGCCTTCGGCCAGCATGGCGAGGAGGCTCAAAACGCCAATGGCGATGACCACGCCCCGCGGCACGACAAAGGCCGGGGGTTTGGAGCCGCCATCGTCGGTCTTTTCGAGAAGGCCGGGACGCGCGGCGATGAGGAGCCCCGCGAGCAGCAGCGAGGCCGCCGCCGCCGCCCAGAGCGGGGACACGCCCTGCGCCAGCAGCAATGCGATCAAGCCCGAACCGACAATGCCGCCGAGGCTGAACATGGCGTGGAAACCCGACATCAGCGCTCTGCCCGCATTGCGCTCGACCAGCACGGCCTGGAGGTTCATCGACACTGATGTGCAGCCCATGACGACCCCGAAGCCAACAAGGGCGAGCGCCATGAGCCAGACGGAATTTGCCGTGGCGAGGACCGGCAGGACAAAGCAGAGACCGGCGGCGGAAAAGGTTATGACCTGACGGCAGCCGTACCGCGAGGTGAGCCAGGCGGTCATCGGCATGGCAAGGATCGAGCCGACGCCCATGCAGAGGAGCAGCAGGCCCAACACGCCCTCATCCACCCCCAGCCGCATTTTGCGACCGGCACCAGCGGCGCCCACCCCCCGAGCACAATGCCGCCCAGGGCAAAAATCAGCCGCGTTGCCGTCCGCCCGCTGGGCCGTGTTTCTGGATTGGAGGTCATGGTCTGCTTCTAAATAGCGGGACGGCTGAAAGGGATGGGTCAGTTAAATCGTTCTCATTGAACAGAAGTGACTGTTGCCGGGGATGTTGTCAACGCGGCGGTGCAAGGCGGGCGTGGCCTCTTCCCTCTGCATTAGCGCCGACGGCCGGAGTTCGCTTCAGGCAGGCGGCGCGGCGCGCTAAGCTCAGGCCATGTTGAGGAGCTTCCAAATGAAGAAACTGATGCTTATCGCCGTTCTTGGTGCAGCCCTAACCGGCGGCGTTCTGGCCAAGGCTTCCACGCCCAATATTCCCCACGTCAACTATGAAGAAGTCGAAGTCTATGTCGCCGACCTCTTTGAGCGTTAGGACACCAACGGGAACGACCAGATCAGCCGCGCGGAAGTGCTGGCGTATTATGACGCGGAGATGGGGAAGTAAGGGAGGGATTGGAGTCGTCAGCATTGTAGCCGCAGTTCGCCAAATGGCGTGCCATGTCCCTAGCCCGCAGCTCCGGCGCTGCCGACCGAATGCGGTCGAGCACCTCCGCCTTCTTCATCTGACCAATCGGCCATATCGCAAGGCCACGACCACCGTCCAAGGGAAAGCCATCGCACGACAATGCCACCTCGTAGGCTTCCTCGTCTGAAATCAACCTCGATCGTTTGACACACAGATAAAGGTAGGTGGCCGGATGGTGGAACTTGATTGCTTCCCACACGTCTTCGCCGTCGCAACAACCTCGGATGAACGCTTTGGCAACAACCCACCCCAGCTCACAGTCTTGGACAAGCTCCATTATGATTGGAGGGAAAAATGTTGGGACGGCCTGCTTTACTAAACTACCTAACCGCAGCGCGTGTATCTCGCGTATTTTTCCAGTAGCTGTACGCGATCTCCATGTCGAAAAGCTCGGGAGTATCACGCGTAGCCTTAAGCCAACGCACCATTGCGCCGCGTGTGCCCCTATCAATCCAGCGTTCCAAAATTTCGTGTTGATGAGGGAGCGGTAGCCAAGCAAACACCGCGCTGTGAAGCGCATCAACGGTGTTCACTAGTCCCCTTTGGTGTTCCGCTATATCGCGGGTTTCAACCATACACCGCGCTAGACGCTCATATTCAATCTGGGTCGGTCCGGCCTCCAACATCCGAATTAAGTGACGTCGAAGTGCGAGCCGGACTTCGGCCGGCTCCCCCAAGCACCTCGCTATGGCGTCGCATGTATTGTTGAAGTCTAAGCAGGCGCAATACGCGTGGAGCAGAGAGCGGCCATCTGGGGCGCACCCCACCGCTAAGTCACTCGACATAATTCTCGAGATAATTTCATCTTGCTGCATAGACTGAAATTATCATCAAGTAACTACAACACAATAAGCTGGTTCATCTGGCGCCTAGTTGTGAGCAACTTAGTTATTCGGTGACTACCCCCTCAACCCCACCATCACCGCGCTGATCACCCGATCCTTCTGCGCGTCTGTCGCTCCCGCCAGGCCCTGAATGTGCAGGCCCTGGTCGAGCGTCTGCAGCATCTTGGCGAGGCCTGAGACATTGCTGGATTTGGCAATCTGGCCGCGTGCGAGGGCGCTGGCGAGGTTGCCGGCGTAGAGGGCTTCGATTTCTTCGCCGGCAGCGAGGGCTTTTTCGTAGGCGCCCGGGGGCACGGTATCGCGCTGGGTGAGGGTGTTGATCATGAAGCACCCGTAATACTCGCTGCCATATTGGAGCGCGCGTAGCACCGCCTCGATATTTTCGAGCCCCAGCGGCTGGGCGGTGAGAATGTTGCGGTATTGGTCGAGCAGCAGGCCGAGAAAACGGTCCAGAGCCGCCTCGTAGAGCCCGGCCTTGCCGCCGAATTCCTTATAGAGGCTGAAGCGGTTGAGCCCCGTATGCTCGACCAGGGCGGATAGATGCGCGCCCTCATAGCCCAGCTTCCAGAACAGTTCCATGGCCTTGTCGACCACCTCTTCTCGCACATATGTCCGCGGCCGCGCCATTTCAGACCGATCATTCTGGAACACATTGACCCCGCGCCAGAGCGGAGTTATTCACTTAGTGTTCTGAAATGGAATGAGTCCGATGTCCAGACCCCTGATCGATCTCAGGCGCTTTCTCGGCCTCTACTACGCCTATGCGTTCCTGTTCGATTTCATGCTGGCCTATGCCGTCTATACGGCGCTGTTCGAGCTGAAAGGCCTGAGCGTCGCCGAGATCGGCGTGCTGCTGGCCTTCTGGTCGGCGAGCGCCATCGTGCTCGAAATGCCGTCCGGCGCGCTTTCCGATCATTTCGACCGCCGCGTGCTGCTGGTGCTGGCGCCGCTGGCCAAGGCGCTGACCTTCGTGCTCTGGGCGCTGGCCGATGGCAATTTCTGGCTCTACGGGCTCGGCCTCCTCTGCTGGAGCCTTGGGCAGGCCTGGCAATCGGGCTCGCGCGAAGCGCTGCTCTATGAACGACTGGAGCATGAAGGGCGGAGCGCCGAGTTCGACAAGGTGCTGGGCCGGGACAACGCGGCCGAAGGACTGGGCATCGGCGCGGGAACGCTGCTGGGCGGGTTCGTCGCCTATTACAGCTTTGACTGGGCGATCTGGCTCTCCATCCCGCCACTACTTCTGGCGAGCGGGATCGCGCTCTTCCTGCAGGATGTGCGGCGGCAAAGCCCCCTGCCCCGTTCGGCCGAACCGGCTGGCAGTTACTTTGCCCATTTCGGCGACGCGCTGCGCGACTTCCGAACCAATGCCGATCTGAGGTTCGTCACCACCTATGTCGCCGTCGGCCTCGTCATTTACGAACTGATCGAGGAATTCGACCAGCTTTATTATCTCGCGACCGAAGTGCCGGTCTGGACCTGGGGCATTCTGGGCGCGGGCGTGGAAGCCTTCTATGCGCTGGCGAGCCTTCATGCCTGGCGGCTGGCCGGGCGGCCTTGGCTGGCCTGGGCGCTACCGCTGGCGGGTGGCGCGCTGCTGCTTGTGGCGTCGATCGGGGCATCGCCCTGGTATGTGCTTTTCCTCTGCGCCGCCTATGTGGTGGTCGCCCCGCTCGGCACGCTGGCCGAAGCGCGGTTCCAGAAGATCATGGAGGGCACAAGCCGGGCCACAACGACCTCGGCGCTGGTGATGGCCGAGAACATCGCCGGTGTGGTGCTGACGCTCGGCTTTGGCCTCCTGGCACAATATATAGGGATATTGCCCGCCTATGGCTGGGCAGGACTAGCCATCGTGCCTTTGGCGGCCTGGGTGATCTATGGGCAGCGGCAGGGTCGGCGGGCGACCGACTAGATGTGGTAGTCCCCACAGCCCGATTTTGGCCTCAAATTGTTTGCTTGACACTCTTGTGACGGTTTTGATTCTGCCGCCTGACGGCATGGTAAAGCCCGGATTAACGGCGCCAAACCACGCCCGAAGCGCAAGGAATCACGGCGGTTTAGCGGCTGATCCTGACCTCACTTTTCGGCTCCGGATGCCCCCTCAATCAGCGATCAAACAGCGCCCCGGAGCCCCCTGTTTTCCTTGCCATTTGTCCCCACAATCCACATATTACCCATACCATCCCTTGTTTTGTGGTGGGGCCATGACACTAGGTCTTGTGATTTCTGGCGTTGACGGTTTGCGCTGAATCGAGGAACTCTTGGCCACGGTTTGAGGGCTCCTTTTGTGGCCCCCGAACAAGACCCCGGACTGAGCTCGGCGCAAGACCTGAGCTCGGCGCAAGACCTGAGCACGTGGCGGGGTCGAGGCAGATTTCTTACGGGCCCCGCGCCTCCCGCGGGTCTCGGTCAGTAATGCGTCAAACAGAACGGACGAAGCCGCAAATGCGGCCAGCGGCGCAGGGCGCCCGCTCGAATTGGGGAATATGAATGCGTATTGAACGCCGGTTTACCACTGCCAATGCTGGCCGCTACGACTCGATCGAGTTCCGTGCGGCCACGAGCGAAATCCGCAATCCGGATGGCTCGGTCGTGTTCAAGCTCGACGATATTGCTGTGCCCGCGACCTGGTCGCAGGTGGCGACCGACATCATCGCGCAGAAATATTTCCGCAAGGCCGGCGTCGCCAAGGTTCTCAAGAAGGTCGAAGAAAATTCCGTGCCGTCCTGGCTGTGGCGCTCCGTCCCCGACGAAGAAGCGCTCGCCAAGCTGCCGGAAAACGAGCGCTATGGCTCGGAAATGGATTCGCGTCAGGTCTTTGACCGCCTGGCCGGCACCTGGACCTATTGGGGCTGGAAGGGCGGCTATTTCGACAGCGAAGACGACGCCAAGGCCTTCTTTGACGAACTGGCCTATATGCTGGCCACGCAGCGCGTCGCGCCGAACTCCCCGCAGTGGTTCAATACCGGCCTGCACTGGGCCTATGGTATCGACGGCCCCGGCCAGGGCCACTTCTATGTCGACCCGTTCACCCACAAGCTTGTGCAGTCCAAGTCGGCCTATGAGCACCCGCAGCCGCACGCCTGCTTCATCCAGTCGGTTGACGACGACCTCGTCAACGAAAACGGCATCATGGACCTCTGGGTCCGCGAAGCGCGTTTGTTCAAGTATGGCTCGGGCACCGGCACGAACTTCTCAAAACTTCGCGGCGAAGGCGAAAAGCTCTCGGGCGGCGGCAAGTCCTCGGGCCTGATGAGCTTTCTCAAGATCGGTGACCGCGCAGCCGGCGCCATCAAGTCGGGCGGCACCACCCGTCGCGCCGCCAAGATGGTCGTGATCGATATCGATCACCCCGATATCGAGGCCTATATCAACTGGAAGGTGAAGGAAGAGCAGAAGGTTGCTGCCCTCGTCACCGGCTCGAAGGTTGTTTCAAAACACCTCAAGGCGATCATGAAGGCCGCCGTCAATTGCGAAGGCAATGGCGACGACTGCTTCGACGTGGCGCTGAACCCGGCCCTCAAGCGCGAAGTGCGCGCCGCCAAAAAGGCGCTGGTGCCGGAGAACTACATCTTCCGCGTCATCCAGTTCGCCAAGCAGGGCTATAAGGAGATCGAATTTCCGGTCTATGACACCGATTGGGACAGCGAGGCCTATCTCACCGTGTCCGGCCAGAATTCCAACAATTCGGTGCGCGTCACCGATGATTTCCTGCGCGCCGTGGAAGGCGATGGCGACTGGGATCTGAAGGCCCGCCAGACC
>JAAZLP010000094.1 GCA_012799265.1 Phyllobacteriaceae bacterium
CTAGGCAAAGGCGTTCACCGATGCTATTGACCCTCGCCTACCGGAGCCGGCGACTCCTTTAGCCCGGCTCGTATTCCAACATCTCTGATTGAGTTCAGAAGGCAGGAAGGTCTGGCCTTGGCAAAGATTATTACCACTATCACTGGCGACGCTGCGCTGACCTTCGATGACGTGCTGCTGCAGCCGGCGCGCTCCGATATTCTGCCCACCGAAACCGATATTTCGACCTATGTCACCAAGGACATCGCGCTCAACCTGCCGATCCTGAGCTCGGCGATGGACACCGTGACCGAGTCCAATATGGCGATCGCCATGGCACAGGCCGGCGGCATGGGTGTGATCCACAAGAACCTTACTGCCGAAGAGCAGGCCGAACAGGTCCGTATCGTCAAAAGCTTCGAAAGCGGCATGGTGGTCAACCCGATCACCATCGGCCCCGATGCAACCCTGTCCGATGCGCTGGCGCTCATGGCCCGTAGCCGCATCTCGGGTATTCCTGTGGTTGAAAATGGCGGCAGCGGCGGCCGCGCCACCGGCAAACTGGTCGGCATCCTCACCAACCGCGACGTCCGCTTCGCCTCCAATCCGAACCAGCCGATTTCCGAGCTGATGACGCACCAGAACTTGATCACGGTTCGCGAAGGCGTCTCCAAGGAAGAAGCCAAGGTCCTCCTTCACCGTCACCGCATCGAAAAGCTGCTGGTGGTCGACGAAGACTATCGGTGCATTGGCCTGATCACCGTCAAGGACATCGAAAAGGCCCAGCTGCACCCGAACGCCGTCAAGGACGAGCAGGGACGTCTCCGTGTTGCCGCCGCCTCCACCGTTGGCGACAATGGCTATGAGCGCTCGCAAGCCCTGATCGACGCCGGCGTCGACCTCCTGGTCATCGACACTGCCCACGGTCACTCCGTGCGCGTCGCCGAAGCCGTCGAGCGCATCAAGCGTGAAAACAACGCCGTGCGCATCGTCGCCGGCAACGTGGCCACCGCTGAAGCCACCAGGGCTCTGATCGACGCTGGCGCAGACGCCGTGAAGGTCGGCATCGGCCCGGGCTCCATCTGCACCACCCGTATCGTTGCTGGCGTTGGTGTGCCGCAGCTCGCTGCTGTCATGGCTTGCGCCGAAGAGGGTGCCAAGTCCGGTATTCCGGTGATCGCCGATGGCGGCATCAAGTTCTCGGGCGACCTCGCCAAGGCCCTGGCTGGTGGCGCATCCTGTGTCATGGTCGGCTCGCTACTGGCCGGTACCGACGAGTCTCCGGGCGAAGTCTTCCTCTGGCAAGGGCGTTCCTACAAGTCCTACCGCGGCATGGGGTCGGTCGGTGCCATGGGCGCTGGCTCGGCAGACCGTTACTTCCAGCAGGATGTCCGTGATCAGATGAAGCTGGTTCCGGAAGGCATCGAAGGCCAGGTGCCCTATAAGGGCCCGGTTGGCGCCGTGCTGCATCAGCTGGCTGGCGGCCTCCGCGCTTCCATGGGCTATACCGGCGCGCATAACCTCAAGGACTTCCGCGAAAACTCCGTCTTCGTGAAGATTTCCGGCGCCGCGCTCAGCGAGAGCCACGTCCACGACGTGACCATCACCCGCGAAGCACCGAACTACCGTTCCGGCCGCTAAGACGGGTCCTTACGCATCTCCATTCGGGGGCAGGGCTGATCTGGCTGCAACAGCTGCGTCAGCCTGGCCCCCGAATTGATCTCAGGCGTAAGCCTGGTGCGCTCAGCCTTTCCAGTTCATGCGCATATAGACGCCGCCGCTCTCGAGCTCGTCCAGCATCTGAGCCAGGCGCTTCTGCTTGGTCTCGTCGCGCTGCGCCTTGTTGATCCACAAAAGATAGTCGTTCCGTTGATAGGGCGGGCGCGCCTCATACAGCGGCATCAGCCCCCGTTCCTCCAGCGCCTGCCGAACAAAGTCGGGCATGTCTTCTCTCGGTCGCAAGGGGCGTAGTCTGGGGCTCATGTCCGTCTCCTTTGCCTGCAGCATTGCAGCACGGATGCGCCCGTTCTGTCAGCAGAAACCGCGGTATTAGGATGCCGGTTAAACCCAGGCTTCATCGGCACGCCATAGCGTAGCGAATCGGGTTAGCATTGCCCCATGCAGCCCTATCTTCAGCTTCTCTCCGACATTCTCGAAAACGGCGCCGACAAGTCTGACCGCACCGGCACCGGCACGCGCTCGCTTTTCGGCTACCAGATGCGCTTCGATCTCTCGAAGGGCTTCCCGCTGCTGACGACGAAGAAGCTGCATCTCAAATCCATCATCTACGAATTGCTCTGGTTCATCCGCGGCGAGACCAATGTGCGCTGGCTGCAGGAGCGGGGCGTCAAGATCTGGGACGAGTGGGCCGATGAGAACGGCGATCTCGGTCCCGTCTACGGTTCGCAATGGCGGTCATGGCCGGCCCCCGATGGCCGGCATATCGACCAGTTGCAGGCCGTCATCGACCAGATCAAGGCCAAGCCTGACAGCCGCCGCCACATCGTATCGGCCTGGAACCCGGCGGAAGTCGACGAGATGGCGCTTCCACCATGCCATTGCCTCTTCCAGTTCTATGTCGCCAACGGCAAGTTGAGCTGCCAGCTCTATCAGCGGTCGGCCGACACCTTCCTCGGCGTGCCGTTCAACATCGCCTCCTATGCGCTCCTCACCCATATGATAGCGCAGGTTTGCGATCTCGAAGTCGGTGACTTCGTGCACTCTTTTGGCGATGTGCACCTCTATTCCAACCATTTCGAGCAGGCCCGCCTTCAGCTCACCCGGGATCCCCGCCCGCTGCCGAAGCTGATCATGAACCCTGAGCGCAAAGAGCTCGAAGACTTCGTCTTCGAAGATTTTGCCTTTGAGGGATATGACCCCCACCCGCATATCAAGGCCGCGGTGTCTGTGTGAGCCGCACGCTCGACGAACTGACCGCCCTGGTTGCGGAAGTTTCGGACACCTATGCCTCACGCAACGACATCGCCCGCGATGACGACTGGTACCTACTGAAGGTGCAGGAAGAGCTCGGCGAACTGGTGGCGGAATATCTCCGCGCCACAGCCCGCGGGCGCCTCAAAGGCGATGATGCGGCAATGGTCCGGCAGAAGCTGGAAGATGAGACCGCCGACGTTCTCGCCATGCTGATGCTCTTTGCGCGCAACAATCAGGTCGATCTTGAGGCGGCGCTGGAGCGCAAGTGGTTTCAGTATCTGGGGCGATCGCCCACGGTATAGACCCTTCGCTCAAATCCCGGAAACCACATTTCCGCCCTCGGGCTTGACCCGAGGGCCACTACCCGCATCAACTGGGCGATGGCTTGGGTTTACATCATGGCGAACCGGAAGTTCGGCGCGATTTATGTCGGTGCTACTACCAACCTCTTGCGCCGCGTCTGGCAGCACAAGAACGACCTACTTCCCGGTTTTACGCGTCAGCACCAATGCCGCCTGCTCGTCTACTATGAGGAGCAGGCGAATATGTATTGGGCACTCCAGCGGGAGCGCAATATCAAACACTGGGTCCGGGACTGGAAGGATGCGTTGATCGAGAGGGATAATCCGGAATGGGATGACCTCTATTTCGGCATCGCGTCGGGATGAGACAGGCCCTCGGGTCAAGCCCGAGGGCGGAGCGGTGGGTTTGATAAGCTACCCGACTGCAAGGCAATTTGTGATGAACTTGTGGCCTGCTCATCTTGGTCTTGGCCATTCGAACCATCCTCGAACCCTTCGCCACACCTCCAAAAATCCGCTACAACCAGCTCAAAGATCCTGCGATAGAGATTCCTCTATTCGCGATAAGGCGTTGATTTTGTTCGGAGGGTTTGGATGAAGCGCGTTTCTGCATTCTTGGGAGCTGCGGCTCTGATGATGTCTTCGGCTTTGGCCAATGACACCTCGGCCGTGCTCACGACCGGCGGGCTTGAATTCGTCAACAACGCCCAGGTCGTGATGGAAAGCGAAGACCTTTACATCTCGCGCGATGAAATCCGCGTCACGTACGTGTTCCGCAATGATAGTGACGAGGATCAGGACCTCCTGGTCGCGTTCCCGATGCCGGATATCGTGCCCGACCATTTCTCGCCGGTGGCGTTCCCGACTGGCCCCGCTGACAATCTCTTCGAGTTCAAGACCATGTTCAACGGTGAGCCCGTCGAGGCGACGCTGCATGAATATGCCTATGCCGCCGGCGTTGATCGCACCAAGCTTCTTCAAAAGCTGAACCTGCCGATCGTGCCGATCAGCCAGGAAGCCATCGACGCCGTTGATGCGCTGGATGACGAGACAGCCGCCGAACTTCTCCACCTCGGCATGGCCATGCCCGATGAGTTCGACGCTGGCGAAGGCTGGGAAAAGCACCACTGGCCCAACTGGACCTATCGCGCGACCTATACCTGGGAAGCGCACTTCCCCGCCGGCGAACGCGTCACCGTCGAACATAGCTACAAGCCCAGCGTCGGCGGCACTGTGGGTGTGAGTTTCCTCGCCGAACCCTATGAGGACTGGGATCCTGCTGCCGAGTACAAGCAGAAATACTGCACCGACGATGCCTTCCTCAATGCGGTCCGCAACACGCTCAAGAATCCCGACGAACCGTATAGCGCGCCGTTTTTCGAGAACTGGATTTCCTACATCCTGACGACGGGCGGCAATTGGGCTGGTGGCGGGATTGAAAAGTTCCGCCTCGTCATCGACAAGGGCGAGCCGGAAAACCTCGTTTCCTTCTGTGGCGAAGGCGTCAAGAAGATCGGCCCGACGACCTTTGAAATGGTCAAGGAAGATTTCTGGCCCCGCGAGGAGTTGAACATTCTCATCCTTGATCGTCACGACGAGGAATACTGACCCATTTCTTGGGCTCCGTTCCAGCGGGGCCCCACAATCTACCCATCGAGACCAAGACCGACATGCTTTCTATCCGCTCTGCCACGCCCGCTGATGTGGGAACCGTCTACGGCTTCATCCGCGATCTGGCTGAGTATGAAGAGCTCCTCGATCAGGTAACGGCGACCGAGGCCGATATGGTGCGCGAGCTGTTCAGCGACGCGCCAAAGGTCTTCTGCGAAATCGCCGAATGGGATGGCAAGCCGGTCGGCATTGCGCTCTGGTTCTACACGTTCTCCACCTTTCAGGGACGGCACGGCATCTGGCTCGAGGACCTTTATGTCGATCCCGCCATGCGCGGCAAAGGCATCGGCAAGGCCCTTCTGGCCAATCTGGCGCAGCGCTGCGTCAGAGAGGGGCTGGGGCGCTTCGAATGGTGGGTGCTGAACTGGAACGAGCCCAGCATCGAGTTCTACAAGAGCCAGGGCGGTGTGATGCAGCACGAGTGGACAAAGGTGCGCGTCGAGGGTGATGCCTTGCAAAAACTCGGCGGCGGCGAGTTGCTCGCGCCATAGACAAATTTTCGCATCCGGGAAAATGTCGTTCCGCTGATCGGTCGCTCGTCCTTGGCACAGGGCGACGATGTGCGCCTTAAAAAGCCAATGCGGGGCGGGCCTTGCGCGTCCCCATCCAGAGGAGACGACCATGGCCACACTGATCAGCACCGCTTTCATTTCCCTCGATGGCGTCATGGAGGCACCGGGCGGCGAGGCGGGCTATCGCAGCGCCGGCTGGACCTTCAAGGACATCGATTTTCTCGACGAAGCCTATGAGTTGAAGGGGCAGGAACAGCTCGAGGCGACGGCCATGATGATGGGACGCCTGAGCTACGAGGCATTCAGCCCCATATGGCCGTCGATGACCGAAGATTTCCCGCAATACAATGCGATGCGGAAATATGTGGTCTCAACCAGGCTGGACCCGGATGCCCTGGTCACCAATTGGGGTGATATCACAGTGCTCCGCAGCCTCGAAGACGTGGCGCGGCTCAAAGAAGCGGCTGGCGGTACGATCATCATCCACGGCAGTTCCACGCTGACGCGCAACCTCGCGGACGCCGGCCTGATCGATCGCTACAACCTGCTCGTCTTCCCGCTGCTGCTCGGCGCCGGCAAACGCCTCTTCAGCGATACCGACAAGGACAAGCAGATGCTCCGGCTGGTCGATTCAAAGACCTATGCCAATGGCATTCAGAAAATGGTCTATGACGTCGTGCGCTAGCGCCAAAGTGATGTCCATTTCCGGCGCTCACTACAGAGAACCAGTCCATCAGGCTTGACCGTGGGGGCAGGGGACGGGCAAGCCTGTCCGGACCTGACTGTGAGGCCGGAATGTCCATCAAGATTTCGCTGATCGCTGCCGTCGCGCGCAACAATGTCATCGGCGCCGACCAGACGATCCCCTGGCATATCCCTTCCGACTTCGCCTGGTTCAAACAGACGACAATGGGCAAGCCCATGATTATGGGCCGCAAACAGTTCGAGACTTTTACGCGACCACTGCCCGGTCGACCTCACATTGTGGTCACCCGACAGAGCGACTACGCGCCCGAAGGCGTGACCGTGGTTCACACCCTCGAAGATGGCCTTGCCGAAGCGGGTCGTCTGGCGGCCGAGGCAGGCGTCCACGAGATCATGGTCATCGGCGGTGGTGACATTTATGCGCAGGCCATTTTGCGCGCCGACCGGCTCTATATCAGCCATGTCGATCTCGAGCCCGTCGGCGATGTCCGCTTCCCCGTCATCGACAGCGCCGTCTGGCATGTCGTTGCCGAACCGGATATGCCCAGATCCGTTAAGGATGGCGCGACATATTCCATTCGAATCTACGAGCGCAGGGGCGCCTCCGCGCATTGATCGTGCGGGCGGCTTGCCTATATATGACGACAAAGCTTTTTCTCAGACACCGAAAGGAATGCGATGCCTTGGGAGAATAATGGTGGCGGAGGTGGCCGCAATAATGGCGGTCCCTGGGGCCAGGTACCCGGTGGTGGCGGCGGGGGCGGTCCACGTCGTCCAGGCGGTAACACTCCCAATCTTGAGGACATCCTCAATCGCGGACGCGACCAGTTCAAGGGCGGCGTTCCCGGTGGGCGTTGGGCCATTGTCGGCGGTGTTCTAGCGCTGCTGGCCTTCTGGGGCGTCAATTCCGTCTATACGATCAACCCGCAGGAAGTCGGCGTGGAGCTGCGCTTCGGTCAGCCGAAGCCCGAACTCTCCGGCCCGGGCCTGCACTTCATGATCTGGCCGATCGAAACGGTCGAGCGCGCCACCACCACGGTCAACCAGACCCAGATCGGTGCTGCGGCAGCCAATGCCACCTCGACGCGCAATCAGCGCGGCAGCGACGGACTGATGCTCTCGGGCGACCAGAACATCGTCAGCGTCCAGTTCTCGGTCTTCTGGGCGATCAACGATCCGGTTGCCTACCTCTTCAACGTTCGTGACCAGGAATCCATGGTCCGCAACGCTGCAGAAAGCGCCATGCGCGAAGTGGTCGGCCGTCGTCCGGCTCAGGACATCTATTCGGATGACCGTGCCGGCATTCAACAGGAAGTGCTGCGCATCACCCAGGCAACGCTGCAGAGCTATGGCCTTGGCGTGAATGTCAGCCAGGTGCTGATCGAAAATGCTGGTCCGCCGGCTGAAGTTATCGACGCCTTCAACGAAGTGCAGCGTGCCCGTCAGGACGAAACCCGTCTGCAGGAAGAAGCCCGCTCTTACGCCAACACCCTTCTCGGTGATGCGCGTGGTCGTGCTGCCGCCCTTCGCGAAGAAGCCGCCGCATACACCAACCGCGTGGTTCAGGAAGCAACCGGTGAAGCCGAGCGCTTCAACTCGGTCTTCGCTGAATACGTGAATTCGCCTGAAGTGACCCGTCAGCGCATGTTCCTTGAGACCATGGAAGAAGTGCTGGGCGGTTCGGAGAAGGTTCTGCTCGAGGGTGGCCAGGATGGTTCGGGCGTCGTGCCGTATCTGCCGCTGCCTGAATTGCGCTCGCGCGCTAATGCGAACGCGACGGGGAACTGATCATGACCAATCGTCTCTACATCATTGGCGCAGTCATCATCGGCGCCCTCTACGTTCTGTTCTCCTCGATCTACATCGTGGACGAACGCGAGCAGGCCATTGTCATGCGCTTTGGCCAGATCACCGACGTGCGTACCGAGCCGGGTCTCTATTTCAAGATCCCGACCGATTTCGTGGACAGCGTGCAGATCGTCGAAGATCGCCTGCTGCGTTACGACATCGCCAATATGCGCGTGCAGGTTTCCGGCAACGCGTTCTATCAGGTTGACGCCTTCCTCACCTACCGCATCGCCGATGCTCGCCTCTTCCGTGAGCGCGCCACCGGTCAGCTGTCGGTTGCCGAGGATCGTATCGGCGCCAGCCTCGATGCTGCCCTGCGTCAGGTCTATGGTCTTCGCGAGTTCAGCGACGCCCTCTCCGACCAGCGCGCCCAGATGATGCAGGAAACCCGTGACCTCATCCGTCCGGATCTTGCCGAGCTGGGTCTCGACATCGTCGACGTCCGCATCCTGCGCACCGACCTCGATGCCGAAGTTTCTGCCACCACCTTCGAGCGTATGCGCGCCGAACGTCTGGCTGAAGCTGCCCTCCTGCGTGCCCGTGGTCAGGAACAGGCCCAGAGCCTGCGCGCTATCGCGGAACGTCAGTCGGTTGAAATCGTCGCTGCGGCGACCCGTGACGCGGAAATCATCCGCGGTCAGGGCGATGCCGAACGGAACCGCATCTACGCGGCTGCCTATGGCCAGGACGCGGAATTCTTCGAGTTCTACCGCTCGATGGAAGCCTACCGCGCAGCCCTCACCAATACCGGCACGACCATGGTTCTCTCGCCCGACAGCGCCTTCTTCCGTTACTTCGGTTCGGGTGGTCAGCTGCCGGCGGCAAGCACCAATTTCGGTACGCCGATCCAGCCAATGGCCGCTCCCGAGCTGCCTGCTACTGGCAACGAACCTGCGCTTGACGGCCTGGGCATCGAAGAATCCGTCGCTCCCAGCCTGACGCTGGAAGACGGTTCGGAACTTCAGCCGACCATCGGCACCGAAGCGCCAGCCCCGGTGGAGGCTCCTGCCGCCGCTGAGCCAGCCGAAGTGGCACCGGCGCAGCCGTAAGCGCTGACTTCCCGAGACAGAAAAGCCGGCGCAGGTGACTGCGCCGGCTTTTTCATATCCGCGTTTTGTCGCTGACTAACGGACGAAATCTTCGTCGGGATAGCCCTGAAGGAACAGCAGGGCGGTCAGATCGCCGTGGTCGATCTTGATGCTCGCAGCCGCCGCAACGGCAGGCTTGGCATGAATGGCGACCCCGAACCCGGCGA
>JAAZLP010000095.1 GCA_012799265.1 Phyllobacteriaceae bacterium
CCACAGCAGCACCGACGCGATTCATCCCCTATATCCACATCATCCGTGGCATCGCACCGATACTCGTCATATGGAGCCATCTGGTCGGGCTGTGGATTTATGAGAGCGGGACCACAGAGGTGGATCCGTTTGCTGAGACAGTTTGGCGGCTTGGCTAAGGTGGATCTGGTTGTTTTTACGCCGCCAACTGCTCCGTCAATTCCGCCATAGCATAGACCTCGTCAGGTGTCCTGCCGCCGAAGGTCGAGTGCGGGCGTCTCCGGTTGTAGTAGTCGATCCAGGAGCCGATGCCGCTGCGGGCTTCGCTTCCGGTCTCGAAGGCGTTGAGGAAGACGCACTCGTATTTGAGGCTGCGCCACAGCCGCTCGATGAAGACGTTGTCCATCCAGCGACCACGCCCGTCCATGGAGATGCGGATACCGGCCTCCTTCAGCGTGGTCGTGAAGGCGAAGCTGGTGAACTGACTTCCCTGATCCGTGTTGAAGATGTCGGGCCTGCCATGGCAGGCGATCGCCTCTTCGAGGGCAGCGACGCAGAAGTCGGCATCCATCGTGTTCGACAGCCGCCAAGCCAGCACCTTGCGGCTGAACCAGTCCATGATGGTGACGTGGTAGAGAAAGCCGCGCCGCATCGGGATGTAGGTCACGTCAGCGCACCAGACCTGATCCGGCCGCTCGATCGCCAGGTGCCGCAGCAGGTAGGGATAGATGCGGTGCTGCGGATGCGGCTCGCTGGTCTTCGGCACTTGGTAGATCGGCGACAGGCCGATCTTGCGCATCAGCCGCCGGACCCGTTTGCGGCCGACGCACCAGCCCTGACGCCGCAGATGTCGGGCCATCTGCCGCGAGCCATACCAGGGCATCTCCATGAAGGCCTCGTCGATGATGCGCATCAACTCGAGGTTCTCGAGGCTCTCGCCGGCGGGCTGACGATAGTACGACGCCCGCGAGATCGAGACCAGCTCGCACTGGCGGCGGATCGAGAGCCGTTTGTGATCGGGATCAATCATCATTCTCCTCCGATCCAGGCTCAGCGATCGAAGGCCTTGGCCAAAAAATCCCGCTCGACGACGAGCTGGCCGATCTTGGCGTGCAGCTTCGTCACCTCGGCCTCCCGGCCGACCTGGGCATCGGAAGCCTTGTCGTCGAACGCCTTGGCCAAGTTCTCGATGGCCTGCCGTTTCCATTGCGTGATCTGGTTCGGGTGAAGCTGATGCTTCGTCGCCATTTCCGAAATCGTCCGCTCGCCGCGGATCGCTTCAAGCGCGACCTTGGCCTTGAACTCGGCAGTAAACCGTCTGCGTGTCTTCATGCTGGATCGTCCTTTCCATTGGGCGATCCACCTTATGCCCCTGTCTCAAAAACCGGCACCACCTCAGACACGCGAAGGCATCCCCACCGGCAATCCGGCTGGCAACGACAAGCAGCGTGATCCTTGGGAAAAGCGTCATAAGAACGATGGAAGGGGGCCTCTGGCTGAAAATCCTACCGGAGTTCCGGACCGTGACGCCGCTCTGCCTGAGGGCACCGCGGGCGAGGCAGCTCCCTTAACCGGCGACGGATTCCAGGTCCGCACCGAAACAGTGCATCCCAGTTTCCCCGATCAGGCCCCAGCGGAGCAAGAGAGTACTGATGCTCCGGCAGGCTCAAAAAAATGAATGTCGGAGGCTCCCAATGAGCCGGGTCGTCTACGGCGCGATCGCCGGACTTTGCGCCACAATGGCAATGACCGCGACGATGCGCGCACTGCACTCGACGCTGCATCATCAGGATCGATATCCACTGCCTCCGCGTGAAATCACGGAAACTTTGCTGCCCGTTTCGCAGCGATCCGCTGCCCTCGCCACCATCATCTCGCACTTTGCTTATGGGGCGGCGGCAGGAGCAATATTTGGTGCTTTGCCGCGCAGCACATCGGGACTTGTGTTCGGCCCTTCTGTCTGGCTGGCAAGCTATCTTGGCTGGATCCCGGGTGCCGCGATCCTGAAGCCTGCAACCCAGCACCCGCATCAGCGAAACGCGCTGATGATGGCGGCGCATCTAGTGTGGGGCGGCTGCCTCGTCTGGGGAATAAGAGAACTCGAGGCCTCCGCTGCATCAGCCTTCTCTTCCGGCCCATTGAAGGATCGACAGGAAGGACGTCTGCAATGAGTATCGAGTTCCCATCTTTCAGCAATGTTTTCTGGCTCGATGCGGCTCAGCCTCTACACGAGTATCCTGCTCTCGACGGCCCTCTTTCCGTGGATGTAGCGATAATAGGGGGCGGCATGGCGGGTCTGCACTGCGCTTGGTACTTGCGTAACCGAGGGCTGAGGGTCGCACTGTTCGAAGGCTCCAGGATCGGCACCCAGGCAACCGGGCGGTCAACGGCCAAGATCACCTCACAGCATGGCCTTTGCTACCAGACAATCACACAGAAATTTGGTGCGGATCACGCGGCTCTCCATGCGCATCACAATCAAATGGCTGTCCAGCATATACGCCAGATCGCCCAGTCAATCGGGCCGGCAGCGGCGCATGAGGTGCGCGATGCCTACGTCTATGCGACCACCGACGAGGAGGTCGAACAGCTGGAACGCGAGGCGGCGGCTGCGAGACAGGCGGGCATCAAGGCTGAGATCGTTGATCAGGTGCCTTTGCCATTAAAGGCGTTGGGAGCACTCCGATTTCCGGCCCAAGGGCAATTCGATCCTTTTGGATATCTTCAGGGATTGGCCGACCTCATAAGCGAAAAGATCCAGATCTTTGAGGAAAGTCGTAAGCGGTGTCGCGCTCACACCTTGGCGGGATAATTCCAAGGAAGCAGTGCACCGATCCGGCTCTGTTTATGG
>JAAZLP010000096.1 GCA_012799265.1 Phyllobacteriaceae bacterium
CGATTGTCGGCGCGATCATGAAGAAGTCCTGAGGCAACCTATAGACAGAAGAGGGGCGGCCACCGGCTGCCCCTTGCTGCTTCCGCGTGTTGCCAAAGGTTGTGCCTTTCCCGACTGTCGGGTGGTTCCCCGCAAAACTGCTTCGACTTGCTGCCGAATTGCTCTAAGGACGGGGCAGAAAAGAGGAGACAGTCATGGGCCAACTTCGCGCCGGGATCATCCCTGTCACGCCGTTCCAGCAGAACTGCACCATCATGTTCGACGACGAGACGAAGCGGGGAGTGGTTGTCGATCCGGGCGGCGACGTCGAGCACATCGTCGCGGCTATCCGCGAGAACGGCATCACCATCGAGGCCATCTGGATCACCCATGGCCACCTAGACCATGCCGGCGGGGCTATGGAGCTCAAGGAAGAGTTGGGCGTCGACATCATCGGCCCGCATGAGGCCGACAAGATCCTCCTCGACAACATCGAACTTTCCGCCAAGAACTACGGCATCGGCGGCATGCGCAACTGCACGCCGGACCGCTTCCTCTCGGAAGGCGAGGTGGTCTCCTTTTCAGGCCATGAGTTCGAGGTGCTGCACTGCCCGGGCCATGCGCCGGGCCACGTCGTGTTTTACAATCGCGCCGCGAAATTCGCCCATGTCGGCGACGTGCTGTTCCAGGGGTCTGTTGGCCGAACCGACCTGCCAGGCGGCGACCACGAGGCGCTGATCCGCTCGATCAATGAGAAGCTTCTGCCGCTCGGTGACGAGATCGGCTTCATCTGCGGCCACGGTCCCGGCAGCCGCTTCGGCGATGAGCGCCGGACCAACCCGTTCCTGCGATAGTTGTTTGATAGGGAAGGTCGGCCGGAGGCTTGCCTGAAAATAAGAAACACGCGCCAGATACAGTAGCGCGTGTTTCAATCAATGCCCGTCCGCGGCGTGTGCTCGCAGTCTTAGAGGACCGTGAGGTTCACCGCCTTCGGACCCTTGCCGCGCTTGTCCGGCTCGGTCTCGAAGGTGACCTTCTGTCCGTCCTCGAGGCCCGGCAGCCCCGACGCCTGGACGGCAGAGATGTGCACGAACACATCCTTGTCGCCGCCTTCAGGCGTGATAAAGCCGAAGCCCTTGGCGTGATTGAAAAACTTTACTGTTCCACTCTGAGGCATAGGGATGCTCCTTATCTCCCGCTACTTAGTCCCTGCGGGCGACACCCGCGGTGTTCTGGGCATTCCTGGGGGAGAAGAAGAGGCATTCGCGCGCCGGGGTCTAGCCGAAACCCTCTCATTTCGCGGTCACTGGTGAAGCTCTGCAAAATTCGCGTGTCCTGCAATGGTGGCTGCACCAGTGTTTCCTATTCCAGTCTCCGGGCCGGCAAATGCCCGAACGGAAGAATTTGTCCTCGATTTTGCAGTTACGGGCAAGCAAAAGATTTGCCGGAAATCATAGTATAACAAAAACAACAATATAGCTGCCGCGGTCGCGCCCGCAACTCCCAGCCGCCCCGCCCGGAATGATAAATTGTTATGGAGGATGCCGATCCAGTGGGGGCGTGCGGGGTCAAATTTTTCTTGGTGCGGCGCAAGAATTGCGTGCCGCAAGGGCGGCTTTCCGTGCTTGCGGCGCTCCCCAAATCATGCCATGCTGATGACGTTCGGGCATTTGCTACCCGGAGACTGGACCGTTTTGGACGACCTTTCCCC
>JAAZLP010000097.1 GCA_012799265.1 Phyllobacteriaceae bacterium
CGCGGCAGGGCGACCTTGCTCATCACCAGATAGAGCGCACCAAAAGTGATGGCGAGCCACAGCAGCTGGCTGGGGAAGGTTGCGACGTCGAAGGGTGGGAAAACACCATGACCGTCATCATGATGCACTTCCGCGGTCGAATGGGTATCGGCCGTGGGGTCATGACCCGTTGCGCCGGGAACCGGTTCGCCATGGGAGGCGTCGACGGCCTGATTGAGGTTTTCCTCAATCGGGGTTTCCGCTTCTTGTGCGTAGGCTTGCGTTACCATCTGGTCGAGGTCCCGTTAAATCCGGTCATCCGGTCTTGTGACCGGAAGATAAATGCGCAGCCGGACGAGAATGTCCGGCCGCGAATAGATCGTTCGCGCTATTAGGCGACGAACAGCAGGATCAGGGCGACCAGGAAGGAGAAGATGCCCAGAGCTTCGGTCACGGCGAAACCGAAGATCAGGTTACCGAACTGGCTCGGAGCAGCCGACGGGTTGCGCAGTGCACCCGACAGGAAGTTGCCGAAGATGTTGGCCACGCCAATGGCGGCGCCAGCCATACCGAAACAAGCAATACCGGCACCGATGAACTTCGCGGCTTCAGCTTCCATTTTGTAGTCCTTTCAAGCGACTTGGGGTCCGACGGATTTTCCGCCGAGATGGGTGGTTAGTGGGACGGGTGGATCGCGTCGTTGAGATACATGCAGGTCAGGACCGCGAAGACATAGGCCTGGACTGCACCGACGAGAAACTCGAGGCCGGTGATGGCGATCGCCATGGTGAGCGGCAGGATAGCAGCAGCCCAACCGAAAGCGCCGAGACCGGCAATCATCATCACCATAAAGCCGGTGAAGACCTTCAGCGTGATGTGACCGGCAAGAACGTTACCGAACAGACGCACCGAAAGGCTGATGGGACGCGAGAGGAAGGAGATGACCTCGATCGGCGTCACGATGGGAAGGATATAGCCGGGAACGCCAGCAGGAATGAAGAGCTTGAGGAACTTCGGGCCGTTCTTGACGAAGCCGTAGATGATGACGGTGAGGAACACCAGCATCGAAAGGGCGAAGGTGACGATGATGTGGCTGGTAACGGTGAAGAAGTACGGCACCATACCGAACATGTTCGCCACGAAGATGAACGTGAAGAGGCTGAAAACCAGCGGGAAGAACTTCATGCCGGCGGTGCCAGCAGAGCTTCTCACCATTGACGCTACAAATTCGTATAGCAGTTCCGCTGTCAGTTGCAGCCGGTTCGGCACCAGGCGCTTGCCCGAGGTTGCGAACAGCATGAAACCAGTGATCACGGCCACGGTCAGAACCATGAACAGCGACGAATTGGTGAAGGCGAAAGTTGTGCCCGTACCTTCAGTGCCATCACCGCCAACGGTGAATAGCTTGAAAATATCGTAGATGACAAACTGGTGGATCGGGTCAGTACCGGCCATGGAGCCCTCTAATCGTCATCAATATTCTTTCCGCTCATCGTCTTCCGCGTCGGGTCCAAGGTCGGATCCCGCCGGGGCTGGCGAGGCGGCATTCATTTCCGCCACCACTCGGATGACGTTAAGGATTCCAGCGGCAAAGCCCAACATTAGCATGATGAGCAAGCCCCAGGGGCTGGTCCCCAGGCCAAGATCAATGAGGTAGCCGATCAGGGCGCCCACAATGACCGCAGAGATGAACTCGGTACCGATGCGCATGCCGCGCGCCAGACCGCTCATCTCCGGGGAAGCATCTCTCGAGGCTCTGTTGTCCTCGATTTCCCGCTCCCGCTTGGCAGAGGCAATACGCGATGCGAGATCGCGAGTCACCCCCTTGGCGCTGTCCGGCTGACCCTGGTCATCGGGCGGTATTGTCATCCGCTAATCCCCTTGGTCGGCCATTTTCCCGGGTTTCTCGGGCCGCCTTTTAAGTCGCGCGCAACATAGTGGTGGCCCCCAATGGTGTCAAGGCGACCTCCGTCGCTGTAACTCATTGTTTTTTATGGGCTATTCGTATGGGTGTGGGGGTGCGTCATGCTGTCCACACCATCAGTGCGGCAGAGTCATGGCAAGGGCAGGGGATTCTCTCTTCAGGAGGGCCTGGATTTTCCGCCTTTGGTGTCCATGATTTTTTCCACAGCGGAAATTTCCGACTTCCACACGGCGGACAATTCTTGCCAGCGGATTCGATCTACTATTGTCGGACGCGCCTAACTTGTTGTCGGCACGGGAAATGCCGAACGATTCCACGCCTAGCTGTGCACGGAATCATAACGTGAGTCAGCGGCTCCACCGTTTCCGCCACCTTCCACTCATTTCTGGAATCATATCCTGCAAGGGCGGGAAGCATAACCTGCACATGGCGCACCGCAGGGAATCATAAAATGACTCTCATGTCCGTTTTCAAGAGGATGGGCGTGTGTATTGGCTCGCTGTGCAGCGACGAGGGTGTTTGGAGCTGCACACTGCAGGGCGCGGCGGCATTGAGACGACGGTTGATCAGACTCTGATGCGCGGATTGGTTACCGCAGGACCGTGGTTCGTCTCGGGCCTTCCTCTGTCTCACGTGGCGCGTGTTGCCGTTCTTTAGGCTCGCAGAATCACAACGAGGGTTGCCCTGACCGGCCACCACGCCCGGCAATGTGCAGCATGTTTTCGACTTGGCTATTCCTCCTTTTCCTTTGCGATTTCTGTATTGAAGTCAGGCCGCCGCTTTGGCGCTGAGCGGGACAGTTGTGGCAATGGCCCACACGAAGGCGGCCAGTTCGCGTGCGATGGCGACCGTGACGATCTTTGTTGACCGTCCGGCGGCCTGCATACGCCGATATCGTGCGCACAACCGTGTCTGGGCCTTCCAGGCAATGGTGCGTATGTCCTCGGGCAAGCCTTCGGTTCGCTTGAGCAGGGTCATCGTGACCCGGGCAGGCAGCCGATAGGTCCATGCCCCTTCCACGAGCATGCGACGCGCCCGCGTATTGCCGGCCTTGGTGATCGAGCCACGCTTCACGCTGGCGCCAGTGGAATGCTCGCGTGGAACCAGGCCGAGCCATGCCATGAACTGACGGGGATTGCCAAAGCGGTGGAAATCGCCGATTTCGGCAACCAACGTGATCGCTGAGATCTCGGCGACCCCACGCAAGGCCTGGATTGCTTCGACGACCGGATTGAGAGACCATTCCGGCATGAGTGTCAGCATCTGTTGCGTGAGCCGGTCTCGGCGTTCCTCGATCTGCTCGATGGCGTGAATGTATTCCTCCAAGGCAATCTGCTGGGCGCGATGATCGAAGTGTTGGCCAGCCAGCCAGCGTCGGTGTGCCTTGCTCCAGTGAGAGCGTCCCTCAAAGACGCGACCGTGGCGCAGGAGAAACGAGAGAAGATGCTGACGCGCGCGCCGTAAATCGGAAACCGCTGCGCCGCGTGCCCGACTGAGGTCGCGCATCGCCTCGTGCGTTTCGTCGGGAACCCACACCGGTGACAGCTCACCAGAACGCAAGAGCGAGGCCAGGGCCACGGCGTCGCGGCGGTCGGTTTTGATCTGAACGCCGGGCCTGGTCGGGATCAGCGAGGGCGCAACCACAAGGCAGTCATGACCCAGCGCGCAAAGCTGCCGGTAAAGGCCATAGCCCGTCGGCCCCGCCTCGTAGCACA
>JAAZLP010000098.1 GCA_012799265.1 Phyllobacteriaceae bacterium
CCCATATAGAGCGCGATAGTGAGCCCGGACTGTGCCAGTGCGGCCCAATGGCGGAGGTCAGCATCGTCCGCTCCATGAGCGGTGGCAACCACAAAGCCGGTCGAGACATTGCGCAGCGTGACAGGCGTGGCGGTATCTGCCGCAGCCGCCAGCGCCGCGCTCACGCCCGGGACGATCTCATAGTCGATGGCTTCCTTGCGCAGTGCCGCGATCTCTTCTCCGGCCCGGCCAAAGATCATCGGGTCGCCGGACTTGAGCCGCGCCACCCTTTTGCCCTCGCGAGCCAGGCGGATGATGAGGGTATTGATCTGCGCCTGACTGAAGGAATGATGGCCGCGCGCCTTGCCGACGCAAATCTGCTCGGCGTCGCGACGGCCCATCTCCACTACGGCGGTAGGCACCAATTGGTCATGAACGATGACATCGGCCTGTTGCAGCAGGCGCTGCGCCCGGAGCGTCAGCAGGTCTTCCGACCCGGGACCAGCGCCGATAAGCCAGACCACACCCTCTCCCGAGCCCTTTGCCGCATGGGCCGCCAGCAGTGCCTCGCCGGCAGCTGCGCCCTCCCCCTCGGCGAGCGCCCGTTCGACAGCAGTCGAAGTCACAAGGTCTTCGTAGAAGCGCCGCCGGCCGGGACCGGATTGAATCAGGCTCTCAACCTTCTGGCGTAACCCACCGGCCAGACTCGCCATTTTGCCGAGACCCGGCGAGAGCAGCGCTTCGATCTGCGCCCGCACCAGACGCGCCAGAACCGGCGCCTCGCCTTCAGTGGAGATCGCAACGGTCAGCGGCGCGCGATCAACGATAGAGGGCGTGTAGAAATCGCATTCAGCCGGAACGTCGACGACATTGAGCGGAATGTTGAGGCGACGCGCTTCTGTCTTCGCCAGCTCGGCATCGGTGCTTTCCTCGGCGACAAACACCAACGCCGCACCAGCAACGTCCTCAGCGCGAAGGGCGCGCTCATGGATGGCGACGGGGAAAGCGGAAAAGTCAGCAACAATCCGCCGCGAAATAATCTCTATCGAGGCAGTAGTCTTAGAAACCAACCGAACCTTGTTGAGGGCTTCTTCGTCGCCGCCGACGATCAGAATTCTCTTGCCCTGGATTTTGAAGCTCAACGGAAATGTGTTGAGGAGGCCCATTGTTGTCCCGTGTTGGAATTGGCCGGAAACTAATCCAATTCAGCCCCACGCAACAATGCTTTGAAATTCAATAGCTTTTATATTCCCCTTGTCGCGCACGACTTAGAAAGACGACAGCAAGTTTGGTCAGGGCTCGCCAAATAAATCTGTCCCGGCTACGCGGTTAGAATATTTTGCCTGCGACCCATGGGCACTAAGGAGGCCTATGCAGATGGATTTGAGCAGAAAGTCTGCTGTTTGGGCGATTGTGATGCTGATCGCGGCGAGCTCAGGCACGGCGTCTGCGCTCACGCCTTTGCCGCAACCCGAGGCTTTTGCCGGCATCAAACCTGGCGACCCTACGCCTTTCATCGGGCATTGGATGATGACTCTGCCCACAATGGAAATGGGAACGCCGGATGCTGACTACGCAACCTGCGACCGACCGGTGCGGATCGAAGGGGCGAACGAGGACCACATCTTCTACTTCGGTCCGGATCAGGCCGGGGTTGACCCGGCGATCCAACTGACGCCGCGGGAAAACGGCACCTATTGGGAGCCCATCGCCAGCGCTCTGGGTCGCCGAGGACATGTTCTATCTCTATGACGAGTTTCCCCAGTCCGAAGCCGACTGGGGACGTCCATTTGTCTATCGGCGGTGTCCTTAGCCCTGACGGCTAGGCACATGGACGACGAGGCCGTCCAACTCGTCGCGCACCTTGATCTGGCAGGAAAGACGGCTTTCGTCGCGCACATCAAAGGCGAAGTCGAGCATGTCTTCTTCCATGCTGGACGGGCCGCCGACCACTTCGCGCCATGCCTCGTCGACATAGACGTGGCAGGTGGCGCAGGTGCAGGCGCCGCCGCATTCGGCGACGATGCCGGGAACAGCGTTCATGATGGCCGTTTCCATCACGGTCGCGCCGTTTTCGGCCTCAGTCTCGATGCGTTCGCCTTTATTGGTGACATAGGTGATTTTAGTCATTTGTCTCGCGGGATTGGCTTTGCGGTCTCGTATAGACGCCGCTAACCCGTCCAGCAAGCGGCGGGGGCAACGCCCTGAAGCTTGATCCTATATCGGTAGCCCCCTCCTTCATTTGAAGGATGTGCGTCAACTTGGGATGGCGAAGGAATATTGCGGCACCAACCGGCACCGCATCATGCTGCTCGAACTGCAATTCGCCGACATGTTTGGCCTGGCATCCTTCGCAGCCAGCTATGCGCTGTTGGCCGCCATTCCGGCCCCCAATTTCATGGTCGTGGCAGAAGCCGGCTTTTCGACCTGCAGGCTGTCAGCCCTGATGGCCGCCGCCGGGGTTGCCACCGGCGCTATGGTTCTGGCGGCGCTCATCTCCGCAGGCGCGGACCCATTCTATCATCTTGAAGCGGTCCGGATCGGCGCGACCCTTGCCTTTTTCGCCTTCACTTGCTGGCTGGGCGCCCGGGCCTTCTCACGTGCCTTGCACGAGACAGCGGTGGCACCCCGGCCCCATCACTGGGCCCCGCATCGCTTGTTTCTGATCGGAGTAGCCACGGCGCTCTGCAATCCGGCCAGCGCCGCCTTCTTCGCAACGAGCTTTCTCGGCGTCTATTCTGGCGCGCCCATGACGTTGGCCCCGCTAGCGGTTTTCATCGTCGCCGGCTTCTGGTTTGCCTTTGTGGGGCTCATTCTGACAACCGGCAGGATGCATGACTTTCATGTGCGTCATGCGAAAGCGATAGACATCGCCGCCGGTATCGCCTTGCTTGCGCTGGGCCTAAGCGCCCTGATGCGCCTTTAGGAGCTTTTCCAGGTAATGCTCCTGGATCCCGAACATGGCCTTTGCCGACGCGATCCGCTCCAGCACGACCTCAGGCGCCTCAGCCCCGCCCTTCTGGGCAACGATGAGATTGTTCTTCGGCGTATGCGCATCCGAAACGAACTCGAAGACCTTGGTGCGATAGCCACTCGCTTCGAGCAGCAGCGCCCGCAGCCCGTCGGTCACCATCTCGGACTGTTTCTCGAGGAAAGTGCCGTTTCGGAGCAGGAAGTCGAGCTTCTGGTCGGGTGAGCCCGCCTCGATCTGGCGTCGGATCTGCTTGTGGCAGCATGGTGCCACAGCGATCAGTTCTGCCCCCGCCCTGATGCCCTGAAAGATGGCGTCGTCCGTGGCCGTGTCGCAGGCATGAAGGGCGATGACGGCGTCCGCCCCGCTGGCGTCGTAGTCGAGGATCGATCCCGCCACGAAGCGCAAGCCATCAAAGCCGGAAGCTTTGGCATTGGCATTGCCATCTTCAACCAGCTGCGGCCGGAGCTCAACGCCGATGATCTCAGCGCTATCACCCTTGCCGGAGAGATAGTCGTATAGCGCAAAATCCAGATAGCCCTTGCCGGCACCCATATCGAGAATGCGCGGATTCTTTGCCTTAAGCCCCTGAATCAGGGGCGCAAAGATTTCGACCATCTTGTTGATTTGCCTAAACTTATCCTGCGCGTCATTACGCACGGCTCCGTCCTTGCCGGTGAGGCCTAACGCTGGAAGCCAAGGCTTGTTCGTATCGGTCAATGGACGGTTCTTGACCCGGTCATGGCAAGCCTCGACGGCTTTGCGG
>JAAZLP010000099.1 GCA_012799265.1 Phyllobacteriaceae bacterium
ACCTGCTGCTGGGCGACCTCCAGAGCAACGGCGCTATCGTGGTCGGCCCGGCCGTCGACAACGGCATCCGCGCGGAACTGGCAACCCTGCCGGTATCCCTCTCCTATGACGGCGCAGTTGCGCACAGCGTTGAGAAGGGCGCGAACTGGGAAGACATCCTCAAGGCGCTCTCCTGGCTCTCGACCCACGCCGAAGGCCGCGGCCTCGGCCTCAAGGCCGGTCACGTGATCATCACCGGTGCCCGTGCTCTCCTCGCCCGTGGTGACGCCAAGGAAATCGAGGGTCAGCTCGGCGCCTGGGGCAAGGTCAACTGCACCATTACCGGCTAAACCTATTGGCTAGAATCGAGTCCGGCTTCATCTCTATGGAGAAGCCGGGCTTTTCCGGCGGCATATAGGCCGCATTCCGGACCCTGCAGGGATCAAGGAAGTGCTCGTGCAGATGATCGACATATTCGATCACCCTGCCTTCCTTGGTCCCTGACACCACCAGATAATCGATCATCGAGAGATGCTGGACATATTCGCAGAGGCCAACCCCTCCTGCGTGAGGCCAGACCGGCTTGCCATATTTGGCCGCCATCAGCAGCACCGAGAGAACCTCATTGAGCCCGCCGATCCGACAGGCATCGATCTGCACGATGTCGATGGCATCGCGGGTGATGAACTGCTTGAAGAGGATGCGGTTCTGGCACATCTCGCCCGTGGCGACCCTCACGGGTGACACACCTTCGCGGATTTTCCGGTGTCCTTCCACATCATCGGGGCTTGTTGGCTCCTCGATGAAATAGGGATTGAAGCGCTTGAGCGCGTTGACCCATTCAATGGCCTGGTCCACCTCCCAGACCTGGTTGGCATCGATCATGAGATAACGGTCAGGACCCATGATGGAGCGGACGATTTCGAGGCGTCTGATATCGTCCTCGAGATCGCGCCCGACCTTCATCTTGATATGGGTAAAGCCCGCGGCCACGGCTTCGCTCGCCAGCCGCGTCAGTTTCTCATTGGAATAGCCAAGCCAGCCTGCCGAGGTGGTGTAACAGGCATACCCCTCTGCCCGGAGCCGAGTGATACGCTCAGCTTTACCCGGTTCCGCAGCCTTGAAAATCGCCAGCGCTTCGTCCGGGGTGATGGCGTCGGTGAGGTATCGAAAGTCGATGATCGAGACGAGCTGTTCCGGGCTCATCTCGGCGACATAGAGCCAGACCGGCTTGCCCGCGCGCTTGGCCAGCAGATCCCACACAGCGTTGACGACAGCACCCGTCGCCAGATGCATCGCCCCCTTATCCGGGCCAATCCAGCGCAGCTGGCTATCGCCGGTAACATGCCGCCAGAAACGACCCGGATTTTCTTCAATCCAGTCGAGATTAAGGCCGGTCACACGATCCGTGAGTGCCTCGATTGCGGCGCAGACGACTTCATTGCCCCGACCAATCGTGAACGTGAGACCATGCCCCTCCACGTCGCCATCCGTGCACAGGACCACATAGGCGGCGGAGTAATCCGGATCGGGGTTCATCGCGTCCGATCCGTCCAACGCCGACGAGGTCGGAAAGCGGAGGTCATGGGTCGTGAGAGAGGTGATCTTGGTCATGATACAAGCGACCCATGAAAAGGATTGGAGGGGTCAGGCCGTCCAGCCGCCATCGATGATGTGGCACTGGCCGGTCGTATATTCGGCGCCTGCCAGATAGACGGCGAGGTCCGCCACTTCTTCCGGCTGGGCGATGCGGCCGATCGGCTGGCGCGCGATGAAGGATTTCTTGGCCCCCTCGAAATCACCAGTCGCATGCCAGCGTTCATGCAGGCTCGGCGACTCCACCGTGCCCGGGCAGATTGCGTTCACGCGGATATTGGATGCCGTGTAGTCCGCCGCGATGGATTTGGTGAGGCCGATGACGGCTGCCTTGGAGATCGAATAGGCCGCCCGGTTGGGCACACCCTTCACCGACGAGGCGACGGTGGCCATATTGATGATCGCGCCGTCCTTGCGCTCCAGCATCTGCGGCAGCACGGCCTGGACGGTCCGGATTTGCGCGCGCACATTGAGATCAAGGGCGAAATCGAGGTCGCTGTCGCTCATCTCCAGCACCGTGCCGGAATGGACAACGCCGGCACAGTTGAAGAGCACGTCGATCCGCCCGATCTCGGCGATAGCCTTGTTCACTTCGTCCGTCGAAAGAACATTCAGAACGCGCGTGGTGATGCCACTGACGCCATCCAGCTCAGCCAGCTTGGCGGCGTTGATATCGGTCGCAATGACCTTCGCACCAGCGCGCGCAAAGGCGAATGCCGAAGCCCGCCCGATGCCCTGAGCTGCAGCGGTGATGAAAACTATTTTTCCGGCGAGATCAGCCATTTCAAATCCTGAAGAAAAGGATCGGCCGGGCGACATGCCGTCGCCCGACCAGTTGGATCAATCGTAGAGAACAGCAGCGATTTCCGGATCGCTCATGTTGGACGCGTCGTAATAGTAGAAGCCGGTATCGATGACCGGCGGCAGGGTTTCGCCGTTGAGCGCGCCAATGGCGGCCTTGACGGTTTCGTAGCCGATGCCGACAGGGTTCTGGGTGATGGCGCCGTTCATGACGCCCGAGGTGATCATGCCCTTTTGAGCAGCACCCGAGTCAAAGCCGATGACGACGATCTCGCTGCCGAGTTCCGTCTTGCCATTGGCAACACCGATGGCCGAGCCTTCATTGGCGCCGAAAATGCCCTTGAGATCGGGATTGGCGAGGAGGATCGACTTGGTGATTTCAGTCGACTGGAGCTGGTCGCCGCCACCGTACTGAACGGAGACCACTTCGATTTTCGGATAGGCTTCCTTGATGCGGTTGACGAAGCCATCGACGCGATCAATGCCGGTGCGGCTGGTCTGGTCGTGGGCGACGACGGCAACCTTGCCTTCGCCACCGATGAGTTCAGCCATC
>JAAZLP010000100.1 GCA_012799265.1 Phyllobacteriaceae bacterium
ACGGCACTTTCTACGTCAACAAGGTGGTCATCCCCTCGATGAAGGCCCGAAATTACGGGCGCATCGTCAATATCTCTTCGGTGGCGGGCAAGGAAGGCAATCCCAATCTGTCCGCCTACTCTGCGGCCAAGGCTGGCGTCATCGGGCTCACAAAGTCGCTCGGCAAGGAACTGGCCAAGTACGACATCGCGGTCAACTGCATCACACCCGCCACGGCAAAGACACGCATCCTCGATACGCTGACCGAAGAGTTCATCAACTACATGCTGGTGCGCATTCCGCGCGGCCGCTTTCTGGAAGTGGACGAAGCGGCCGCGATGGTTGCCTGGCTTGTTTCAAAGGACAACAGCTTCACCACCGCGTCGGTCTTTGACCTCTCCGGTGGACGCTGCACTTACTAGGCAGCGCTCCGGCCGATCTCGACAGACGGGTGAGCCGGGAGCCCGGACTTCTGAGCGAGAGGGAACCGTCGACGCTCCGAACGATCCGAGTCTACTCGGCCATCACCCGCATCTGTGGCTGACCATTGCCGCGCAGCGCGGGCGAGATGCCGTCCGCGGTGACGGTGGCGGTGACGCGCTGGCGGTGGGCGGCAAACATGAAGGTGGGGGTGATGTTGACCGGTTCGTCGAACATGACCGTGATCGTGTAGGACATGTCCCCACGCAACTGGACACCGATCAGATGGCCGGTGAAAGGCTGCTCGAGATAGAGGCCCTTGACGCGCATGCCGACCTGGAAGGGAACGGACACACGATCGGGCAGCGCGGCGCGGGCTGTGTTCCAGTCGCGGAAACCGTGAGCGCGGGCGACTTCTTCAAGGGCGGCGCCGTGGCTAAGATCCTGGCCTAGGCGCGCTCGTTCCTGGCGCAGGGACTTCGCCTCAGACTTCAAGGAATGGGCGGAAAGGGTATCAGAGGAAAAAGACATTCGGTCTCTCCGAAAAGAGGCGACTGGTCCATGGGGTCCGCATTGCCATGATGCGCCTTGGAGGAAATACCGAAGGGATCACGTTCTTAGAGCTGGGCTTCACCAAAGATCAGACGATCCGCGGACGGCTGGTGCCAGCAACCGGCGGCGTAGATGCGCCTGTCACCCCACAAAGTCAAGACCGCCCATCAAGGCCCGTGATGGGTTGATCAGACATTAGCGTTTGGCTGACCCGGTCGGGCGGGCTAGGAATGGGTGTATCTGAGGAGAATTACATGAACGAAATTCTGTTGCTGCTGGCCGGTTTGCTGGGTGGCGCGGTCAATTCTCTGGCCGGTGGCGGCTCGTTCATTGTGTTCCCTGCCCTGCTTTTTGCCGGGGTGCCGCCTGTGCTCGCCAATGCGTCCAACACCTATGCCGCCCTGCCCGGCTATGCGAGCGGGGCCGTCGGCTATTGGCAGTCGATGATCAAGTACAAGGACCGCATGCTGGTCTATGGCATCGTTGCGGCGGTGTTCGGCTATGTCGGCGCTGAGCTCTTGCTGGTGGTGTCGGACGAGCAGTTCAACAAGGTTGTGCCCTGGCTCATGACCTTCGCGGTGGCGCTGTTCATCTTTGGCAATCAGATCAATGCGGCGGTCAAGGCGCGGGGCAGCCAGGGCAAGGGCATGCAGCGGCTGGGCACGGTGCTGCTGCTGGGCGCGCTGGCCGCGGTCTGTATCTATGGCGGGTTCTTCAATGCCGGGCTCGGCATCCTGCTCCTGGCGTTTCTGGCGCTGGCGGGTATGAGCGACATCCACGCCATGAACGGGCTCAAGCTCTATATCTCGGCCATTGTGGCACTGGTTGCCGTGGTGCGCTTTGCCTTCAATGGCACGATCGACTGGTATCACGGCTCGATCGCGCTGGTGGGCGTCACCATTGGCGGCTATGCGGCAGCGCGTTTGGCAAAGTTCATCCCGACCCAATGGATCCGCATCGGCGTGATCATCTATGGGATCGGGATGACGCTCTATTTCTTCTGGCGCGCCTACTTCGCCTAAAGGTCAAAATTGGTGCGGGGCAAGTTCAAACCCCGCTGCCAACAGAGCATCGGCTATGACCCTGCCCTCGCGACGCCATTCCGCTTCTGCTTCGCCACTCGGAAAGCCCGAATGAAGCGGATCATCGTCGTCGAAGATTTCCTGAAACGCGTCGTCCCATTGCAGGATGCGCACCATTAGCTCGGCTGGCAGGCTGACAGCACGCGGATCGAGATTTTCAACAGTCTCATCATCCCAGAGCGGCCAGCACTGCCAGGAGGAGCCGAGGCGCAGCCGCATTACGCTGCCTTTCGGATCCAGACGGCAGCATCGTGGAAGGCTGCGCCGCCGAAAGGGGGCGCGGGTTCGGCACTGGTCAACATATTGATGCCGCGGCCGCCGCGATGTGCCTTGTTTCGATGAAGGCCCTCGGCGATGAGAACGCCTGTCGCCAGGCCTTCATGGATGCGTGCGGTGAGTTCGACGGTGCCGCGCTGATTGCCGACGATAACGCCATCGCCATCGGATATGCCGAGGCGGGCGGCATCAATCGGATGGATGAAGACGGAGGGTTCACCCTCGCGCTTGAGGCTGCCGGCGGTCTGGTTGAAGGATGAATTGAGAAAGGCGCGCGCGGGGCTGGTGGCGAGCTTGAACGGATGGGTTTCATCCGTCTGCTCGTTGATGGCCCAATGATCGGCAAAGCGCGGCATATCTGACGGATCGCAGGACCAGCGATAGCCCTTCTTTCTGGCCAGTTCCTGCCAATCGGGGGAGAAGCGATAGCGGCCGTCAGGCCAGGCAAAGCCATTGGCGAAGCGGGCGACATCATCCGGGCGTTCGCGATCGACATAGCCGGTGGCCGTCACTTCATCCAGGGACGGGAAGCCGGAGTGTGCAAAGGTATCGGCGACAACTTCAATGTCGGTGGCGCGGAAGGACGGATCGTCACCGCCGAGGCGAAGAGCGATGGCGTTGATGACGTCGTGGTTGGAGCGCGCCTCGCCGGGGGCAGGCATCACCGCAGGACCGAAGAGCACGCGGGTATGGCCGCCGCGCGTGTAGTAGTCGTTGTGTTCGAGGAACATGGTGGCGGGCAGGACGATGTCGGCGAGCTCTGCCGTCTCGGTCATGAACTGCTCGTGGACGACGAGGAAGAGGTCCTCGCGCATGAGCCCCTTGCGCACCAGCGCCTGTTCGGGCGCGACGACGGCGGGATTGGTGTTCTGGACGACCATGGCATGGACGGGCTTGCCGCCCTGCAGGGCCTTGGCGTCGCCAGTCAGGATCGGGCCAATCTCGGACATGTCGAGAAGACGCGGGGTGCCCTTTTGCAGGTGTGTGCCCTCGAGGCGGGACTTATCGAGGCCCCAGGTTCCGGAGTTGGAATGGAAAGCGCCGCCGCCGCGATACTGCCAGGCACCGGTCATGGCGGGAATGCAGAGCGCCGCGTGGACGGCCGTGGCGCCATTGCGCTGGCGCGAGAACCCATAGCCGAGGCGGAAGAAGGTGCGCTCGGTTTTGCCGATCAGATGGGCGAAGGCTTCGATCTCCGCCACCGAGAGCCCAGTTATTTCGGATGCCCATTGGGGCGTTCGGGTCTGCAGATGTGATTCAAACTCGGGCGAGAAGTCCGTGAATTTGCTCATATATTCACGGTCAGCCAGACCATCGCGCAGGAGCACATGCATGGTTGCCACGGCCAGCGCGCCGTCGGTGCCGGGACGGAGGACCAGACCCATATCGGCCTGCTGCATGGTGGCATTGCGATAGATGTCGATCACCACGATCCTGGCGCCGCGGGTTTTGCGGGCGCGCATGGCGTGGGTCATGACATTCACCTGGGTGTGCACGGCATTGGTGCCCCAGATGACGACGCAGTCACTCTCGGCCATCTGCTCGGGATTGACGCCGCCGAGAAGACCCGTGCCGGCGATATAGCCGGGCCAGGAGAGGCCGACGCAGATGGTGTCGTACTGGTGGGAATAGCCGCGCATGGCGCGCAGGCGCTCGATGCCGTCGCGGTGCACATGGCCCATGGTGCCGGCATAGAAATAGGGCCAGACGGATTCGGGGCCGTGCTCTTCTTCTATCGCGAGGAACCGACGGGCGATTTCATCCAGCGCCTCATCCCAGGAGATGCGCTGCCATTGCCCTGCCCCTTTGGGGCCGACGCGGCGCATGGGATGGAGCAGGCGCTCGGGATGATGGATGCGCTCGGCGTAGCGGGCGACCTTTTCGCAGATGACGCCAGCCGTATAGGGATCATCCTTGGCGCCGCGGACACGGCCTACCGTGCCATCGGCATTGAGATCAACGTCGAGCGCGCAGACTGACGGACAATCGTGCGGGCAGACAGAGCGGATGGTGCGGGCGGGGGTCTGTGCGTTCATGCGCGGAGGCTATGCCAGGCCGTGCGTCGCAACAATCGCATTGTTGTCATGGGTGGGATCAGCGGCGGTGATAGGGGCGCAAATCGCCCCCACCTGGCCTACCCTTAGGGAAGGGGAGGAATGGCGTCGCGTGTGCGGCGCCACCTACCCTCAGGCGGCGAAGGCGCTGGTGGCGGTTTCGCTGTTGCGGCGGGCACGAGTTGCGGCGTGTTTGGCCAGCTGGGCGGCGCCGCCATGGAATTGCGAGAATGTGAAGCTTCCGGTGGTGCCGAAAATGGTGATGCCGCGCCAGTTGGGGCGCACGGCACGCACGTCGGACCAGTTGAGCACGACTTCACGGCCCAGGGCGGAGCGATGCTTCACCTGGCGATGATCCCAACGGGTATTGGTGAAAAGACCGGCCATGCCGATGCCAACAGAACCGGCGGCCAAACCGATGACGGCAAGATAGGTGGCAATGAGCTGGGTGGTGTCAGCGACGCTGCCCATGACGATGACGGCAAAGAGCAGAATGGCAGCCAAAGCGGCCGCGCCATAGCAGGCGAAATATTCGACCAGCGAGGGACGAAGCTCGGCCCAGCCGCCATCGACGATGATGCCCTCTTCCGGCTGCACAAGGCGCAGGGCGAGAAAGGCGGCATAACCAAAGGCGACAACACCCGCTGCGCGCGAGAGCGGCAGATGGGCCGTGGCAGGGATGTATTTCAGGACTATCAGAAAGGCGATCGTGATGAGTGGCAAAGCCACTTCCTGCCAACGCAAAGGCACTCTTTTACTCTCCAGGGGCAAGCCGGCGACGCATTCACGGCAGAACAGGGAGAAAAGTTACTGATGAGGTCTGATTTGGCTATTCACAATTCCGCCATAAACGAGAGACTGCCGCAATTGTGACCCTGACGCCATAGGGCAAGACGGATCAAACTTTAGCACAAGATTCCGCGTCGGGGCGTAAGTGCCTGAAATGATTGGGCCCGTCCGGAAGCCGGACCCAAAAGGGTCACGCGCCCCTCCGCGACAACTCAGGCGGTGCGGGGCTACAAGTTCCTCATTATGGGGCACTTTCTCAGCACCTGGCCCGAATAAGACCGGCAGGCCTTCATCCCGCTCTTTCAGCGCTTTGCGTCGTGGACAGAGAGCATTGACGCGACGGCAGCCGACCATGCCGAGGAAATTGCGGCGCTGGCCCAAGGCCTTGTCGCCGACGACAAACCGGCGTGATCGGCCCTATGAAAACGTTTTATTAGACAGATTTCCCCCATGGCCCTACGAGTTTGCAGGCAATGGGAGGTTTCATTGAACACTCGGACACGCTTGCCAGTCACGCCGATGCTCGCGGCGAGCATGTTCTTTTCCGGCATCACCTATGCCGCCACCCTGCCCTATGCCTCGCTGGTCGGCATCGACACGCTGGGCATGTCACCGGGCAACTTCGCCACCGTCATGGCATTTGGCGGCGTGTTCGGCACAGTGGTCTCGCTGGTGCTCGGCTATTTCTCGGACAAGATCAGGGATCGCCGCGTTCTGGTCCTGATGGCGACGGCTGCGGGTGTGGTCGCCAATGCGCTCATTTACTTCTGGCCGAGCATTGAAGCCTTCACCATTGCCGTGGCGGTGCTTGTGCCAATCGCCGGGGCGGCATTTTCCCAGAGCTTTGCCTATATCCGGGTTTTCTACGCCAAGACCAATCCGACCCGGGCCGACTTCATGGTCACGGCGCTGCGGACTGTATTCACCGGAGCGTGGGTGATCGTGCCGCCGATAGCAGGATGGATTGCGGCGGCGTTCTCCATTTTCGACGTCTATCTGGTGGCCGGGCTGAGTTATGGCGTCATCGGTGCGATCTATCTGGTTCTGATGATGAATCGGGCAACGCTGGTGCAGGTGCCGCCGCCAGTGCGCGCCGAAGGGGCATCGCTGCTCTCCACCTTTGCGCTGCCCCTTGGCGTACTCGGCGGGATCGTTAGCCTTGCCGTGATGACGGCGGCCGCGCGTATCCTGACCTTCAGCGTGCCACTGCTGATCGTGACTGATCTGGGTGGATCGGTGACCGATGTGGGGTTTTACGCAGCGATCACGGCGGCGGTGGAAGTGCCCAGCATGCTGATCTGGGGGTGGCTGGTGAGCCAGTGGACCAAGGAGACGCTGCTGGCGAGCGCGGGGATTATCCTCGCCGTCTTCATGGTGGGCGCGGCGATGAGCGCGTCGGTTCCCATGCTCTTCTGGCTGTTGCTGCTCAATGGGTTTGCGACGGCGGCGCTGATGGGGATCAACATCTCCTATGTGCAGGAGGCGATCAAAGGGCGCGTGGGGCTGTCGACGTCGCTCCTGGACGTCATCGCGATTGCCGCGAACCTGATTGGCGCGACGGCCTTCGGGATTTTGACCAGCGGGGGAGACTACCGCTTTGCGCTGATGGTTGGCGCGGGCGTCGCCGTGCTCGGCACGCTGATCATGGCCATGGCAAATATGAAAAGGCTGGGAAAGGTTCTGCCTCTCCCAGCCTGATCGCGCTTATTCGGCGCGGCTTTTCTTGTGGTCCTTTTTCGGCTTTTTGGCCAGACGGGCTTCACCCTCGGCTACCGGCTTGGACCATTTTGGCTTGCCCTTGTCCTTGGCAGGAGCCTTGCGCACCTTGGCGGGACGCTCGGCGGCAGGACGTTCACTGGAGAACTCTGCGGGGCGTTCCTGCGGACGGGTGCGCTGCGCGTCGGACGGCTGTTCGAAATCGTCCGGACGGAGCTTGCCCGAGCCGTAGCGCTGCTTGCGATCTGCCTTTTCCGGGCGCGGGGCCATCGGATCATAGCGCTCTGGCGGGCCCGGCGGGCGACGCTTTGCCTGGGGACGCTCGGCGCGCTCACCCGGACCATCGACCTGCGAAACGTAGACGCCCTTTTCGAGCGTTCCACCGCGCTTGTCGACGGCCTTCTGGAAGGCGTCCACCTTGTCGGCGGCGACTTCGAAAATGGTCTCGGTGTCGAAAATGCGGATCGAGCCAATGGCCGATTTGCCCATGCCGCCTGCCTTGCAGATCATCGGCAGGAGCCAGCGCGGCTCAGCGCGCTGCTTACGGCCAACGCTGACCTTGAACCAGGCACCGCCCGCAAAGGCGTCGCGGCTACGCGGTTCGCGCGGGGCGTCGATGTCGAAGGCCGTGATGTCTTCTGGGACGGGCTTTTTCTGCAGGAGTAGACGAAGATAGGCAGCGGCCAGCGTTTCGGCAGGCCACTTTTCAACAAGGTTGGCGACCTGTGCCTGCTCTTCCTCGGTGATCGCGTCGGTGAGGAGCGCATTGTCGAGGATGAACTGCTCAAAGCGCGCGTCGATGGCTTCCGCAGACGGCGGCGCGATCATCTCGGCTTCGATCTTAGCCGTGCGCAGGATCGAGAGCGCGACGCGCTTGCGGTGGGCCGGGGCGATGACAACGCAGGTGCCCTTGCGCCCTGCCCGGCCGGTGCGGCCGGAACGGTGCAGCAGGGTGTCGGGCTTG
>JAAZLP010000101.1 GCA_012799265.1 Phyllobacteriaceae bacterium
GGGTCGCCCAGCTCGTCGTTCTTGAAGCTGTATTCGACGATGGGGCGCGGCAGGGGCGTGCCCTCCTCCATGCCCAGCCGCTTGGCGATGGACCCGGCGGCGACGTTGCGGACGATCACCTCCAGCGGGATGATCTCGACCTGGCGGATCTGAGAACGGCGGTGAGAAAGTCGACCACGGTAGCGGCGGGATGAGCCCGCTGCGGGCGGCGTAAAAGTCGTCCACCTTTACCCTTTCTGGCGACAGGGAGGGCGGGAGGATTTTCACCGTGGATTTGTATCGGAAGGTTCGCCTGGCTTGTTCAGAAGGCATGAGCCAGCGCGAGGCTGCGCGTCAGTTTGGGGTTTCCCGCGACAGCGTTCGGAAGATGTTGGCGTTCTCGGTTCCGCCTGGATACCGGCGGACGGCGCCGGTGAAGCGGCCGAAGCTGGATGGGTTCACCGAGATCATCGATGGCTGGCTGGAGGGGGATCGCGAGGTCCATCGAAAGCAACGGCACACGGCGAAGCGGGTATTCGAGCGGCTTCGCGATGAGCATGGCTTCACCGGCGGTTATACGATCATCAAGGACTACATGCGGGAGCGCGAGCGGCGCGGCCGAGAGATGTTCGTGCCGCTGGCCCATCCGCCAGGACATGCCCAGGCCGACTTCGGCGAGGCTGTGGTCGTCATCGGCGGCGTCGAGCAGAAGGCGCACTTCTTCGTTATGGACTTGCCGCACAGTGATGCCTGCTTCGTGCGCGCCTATCCCGCGGCGACAGCGGAAGCCTGGGTAGACGGCCACGTCCACGCCTTCGCCTTCTTCGGCAGGGTGCCGGTATCGGTCCTCTACGACAACGATCGCTGTCTTGTTGCGAAGATCCTGGCGGACGGCACACGTCAGCGGGCCACGCTCTTCAGCGGGTTCCTGTCCCACTACCTGTTCCGAGACCGCTATGGCCGCCCCGGCAAGGGGAACGACAAGGGCAACGCGGAAGGATTGGTCGGCTATTCCCGCCGCAACTTCATGGTCCCGGTCCCGCGGTTTGTGAGTTGGGCGTCGTTCAACGCCTATCTGGAGGAGCAGTGTCGCAAACGTCAGGCGGATGTTCTGCGCGGCCAGTCCGAGACCATCGGGGAACGCCTCGTGCGAGATCTGGTCGTGATGTCTGATCTGCCACCCGCGCCGTTTGATGCCTGCGACCAAGCCACCGGGCGAGTCAGTTCCCAAGCGCTGGTGCGCTACAAGACCAACGATTACTCGGTGCCGGTCGCCTACGGCCACCGCGATGTCTGGATCAGGGGCTATGTCGACGAGGTTGTGATCGGCTGCGGTGGCGAGTTCATCGCACGCCATCCCCGCTGCTATGACCGCGAGGACATGGTGTTCGATCCGGTGCATTACCTCCCGCTCATCGAGAGGAAGATCAATGCTTTGGATCAGGCCGCGCCTCTTGCCGAATGGAACCTGCCGCCGGAGTTCGCAACCCTGCGCCGCCTGATGGAGGCGCGGATGATCAAGGCGGGACGCCGGGAATATGTGCAGGTTTTGCGCCTGCTGGAAACCTTCGACATCGATGATCTCCACGCGGCCGTGAAGAAGGCCCTGCAATTGGGCGCGGTCGGCTTCGATGCCGTGAAGCACCTCGCTCTCTGCCATGTTGAGAAACGGCCGCCGAAGCTGGACCTCGATGTCTATCCCTACCTGCCGCGCGCGAATGTCGGGACCACCTCGGCGGCCAGCTACATGTCTCTGCTGTCGGGAGACGCGGCATGACCGGTGCTCCGCAGATCCTGCTTGCTCATCACCTCAAGACGCTGAAGCTCCCGACCTTCTTGCGGGAGCACGAGAAGCTGGCGCGCCAATGTGCAGCCGAGGGCCTGGACCACGTCCAGTTCCTCGCCCGACTTGTCGAACTGGAACTGATTGATCGCGAGGGACGGATGATCGAACGTCGGATCAAGGCTGCAAAGTTCCCCGCCAAGAAGAGCCTGGACAGCTTCGACTTCAAGGCGATCCCGAAGCTCAACAAGATGCAGGTGCTGGAACTTGCCCGTTGCGAATGGATCGAGCGGCGCGAAAACGTCATTGCGCTCGGACCGAGTGGCACGGGCAAAACCCATGTTGCTCTGGGGCTGGGATTAGCCGCCTGTCAGAAAGGAATGTCGGTCAGCTTCACTACGGCCGCGGCACTGGTCAATGAGTTGATGGAAGCCCGCGACGAGCGCCGTCTCCTGCGGCTCCAGAAGCAGCTGGCCTCCGTCAAACTGCTCATCATCGATGAGCTGGGCTTCGTGCCTCTGTCAAAGACCGGCGCCGAGCTACTCTTCGAGATGATCTCGCAACGCTACGAGCGTGGCGCCACGCTCATCACCAGCAACCTGCCGTTCGATGAATGGACCGAGACCTTCGGAACAGAGCGGCTGACCGGCGCTCTGCTCGACCGCCTGACTCACCACGTCAACATCCTCGAGATGAATGGCAACAGCTACAGGCTCGCGCAAAGTCGGGCCCGAAACGCCGGCCAGACCCCGTAAAAGACCGCGACGCGCACTTGAGCCCGCCGCTCGGGCTAAGCCCTCCCGGCGGGCTCAAGTGCGCGCATAAACGTGGCCTGCTTTTACGCCGCCCCGTGGCTGGTTTTTGCTCCGCCATTGACAGAAGATCCCCGAGATCAGGAACATCGGCCGCGTCACGATCGACCAGGCACGTTCCCAAACCGGAAAGCGCATGATCAGGAAGCAGTTCATCGTACCGACCCCTGCGGCCAGCAGCGCTGTAAGGCCCAGCGCCCGCATAACCGTCTCCACATCCATCACTAGCGCCAGGCGGAATACCACGACGATGCCCGTGATGATGACGGCAAAGACCACCAGATGCATGATGGCGTTCAAAATCAGCCGTGCGATCAAGGCGTCGACAAAGGTGACGGCGGGATAGGCCAGCAGCGGTCGCGAATAACGCAGGCTTTGCGCCGTTTTGTTGGAAAGATCATTATACATCTGGAAAACGACGTAGCCGGTAGCGTAAAATAGTGGGAAATTTCCGCCGATCGGAGGGCTGGTCCGCCCCAGAACCACCTGGAAGATGACGGTCAGCAAGGCCACCCCCAGGATCGGATCGGCAAGGGCCCAGAGATACCCCCCGGCAGAGCGGCCATAGGTCGTGGCGATCTCGCGCAGGATCAGGGCCACCACGGTACGCAGCATCCGCGACGCCCCGTTCGAGGGACCGGACGGGCGAATCGGCGGTGCGGAAGGGTCAGGCGGGGCATTCATCATGGCGACACTTTGCCAGA
>JAAZLP010000102.1 GCA_012799265.1 Phyllobacteriaceae bacterium
ATGAACAGCGCAAGATCCCCGATGACATCGACTATATGACGATCCCGGGTCTCTCCATGGAACTTCGCAACAAGTTGAACGATCACCGCCCGCAAACCATCGCACAGGCACAGGCCATGGACGGCATGACGCCGGCTGCAATCACTCTCCTCTTGGCAGTTCTCCGGCGCGGCGCCCTTAAGAAGGCAGGGTGATGGCTGACCTGAAGGCCATCGAGCCCTTTGCTGCGGATTTTTCGAGACCTGCGGACGCTGTTGCCGCGGATTTGGAATCCTATGCCACGCTTCTGCGAAAATGGCAGGGGGTACAGAATCTTGTTTCACGTGAAACACTGAACACCCTGTGGACCCGTCATTTTGCCGACAGTCTCCAAGCACTGGCCTTTATGAAGGATTCCGATCTCCAAGTCCTGGACTTCGGCAGCGGAGGTGGCTTCCCCGCCTTACCGATGGCTATCGCCAGCAAGGGAACCAAACGTCACTTTACCCTGATAGAACCGACCGCTCGGAAAGTCAGTTTTCTGAGAACTGTCGCGCGCGAATTGGATTTGTCGGTCACTGTGGTCGGCCGACGCAGCGATCAGATTGATTCACGTGAAACAGCCGTGCCGGACGTGCTCACGTCGCGTGCTCTGGCGGCCTTGCCGCAACTTTTTGCCTGGATGGACCCGTTCTTCGGCGAGAAAAGCCGTGCCATCCTGCATAAAGGACGGGAACATGTTGATGAGATCAGAGAATCGAGTGCCCAATGGGATTACGATGTGTTAATACATCCAAGTAGTACCGATCCGGGCGGTGTGATCCTCGAAATCACAAATTTGCGCGGAAAGTCAAAGCGTTAGCGGCAACGCGGAGGCCCCCTTGGCACCTCGAATTCTCACATTGGCGAACCAGAAGGGTGGCGTGGGCAAAACCACGACCGCCATCAATCTCGCAACGGCGCTGGCAGCGATCGGCGAACGCGTGCTGATTGTTGATCTGGACCCGCAGGGTAACGCCTCCACCGGCCTTGGCATTCCGCGCACTAATCGCGAGCTCTCGGCCTATGACGTGCTGGTTGGTGAAGCCACCGTCGCCAAAGCTGCCGTCATGACCAGCGTGCCCAATGTGGCCATCGTGCCGTCGACAATGGACTTGCTGGGCGTTGAGCTCACCATTGCAGGGCAGGGCGACCGCGCGTTCAAGCTGCGGAATGCTTTCAAGCAGATCACGGACCTGCGGATCAATGATGGGGATGTCACCTACATCCTCATCGATTGCCCGCCGTCACTGAACCTGCTTACCGTAAATTCGCTTGTTGCCGCCGATGCGGTACTGGTACCGCTGCAGTGCGAGTTTTTCGCGCTCGAAGGTCTTAGCCAGCTGCTTCAGACGATCGAACAGATCCGATCCACGCTTAATCCGCGCCTGTCCATCCAGGGCGTGGTGATGACCATGTTCGACAAGCGTAACAATCTTTCCGAACAGGTGCTGGCCGACGTGCGCAGTGAAATGGGTGACCTTGTCTACGACACTGTCATTCCAAGGAACGTTCGCCTTTCGGAAGCACCCTCTTATGGCAAGCCCGCCTTGCTCTATGATCTCAAATGTGCGGGCAGCCAGGCCTATTTGCGCCTTGCGACCGAAGTCATCCGCCGTGAGCGGCGGCTGAATGCAGCCTAGGAGCCGAATATGACCGACAAACCGACACGACTGGGCAGGGGACTTGCCGCGCTGATCGGCGACATGGCGGCCATGGAAAGCGCCCGCGTTACCGAATCGAATGCCAGTGGCAAGCGTCTGCCCGTGGATTTTATCATTGCCAACCGCGCCAACCCTCGTCGCACCTTTGACGAGGACCAGCTGGAAGAGTTGACCAACTCGATCCGTGAAAAGGGCGTGATGTCCCCGCTTCTGGTTCGTCCGACCGACGACCCGAATATTTTCGAGCTGATCGCGGGTGAACGCCGCTGGCGGGCGTCGCAGCGTGCAGGTCTGCACGATGTGCCCGTCATCATTCGGGATGTTGACGACAAGGAAGCCCTTGAGCTCGCCATTATCGAGAACGTCCAGCGCGCTGATCTCAACCCGCTGGAAGAAGCGCTTGGCTATGCCCAGCTGATCGAGCAGTTCGACTATACCCAGCAGGACCTGGCCCAGGTGATCGGCAAGAGCCGCTCACATGTCGCCAACACGCTGCGTCTGATGAAGCTCCCGACTGATGTGCGCGAAATGGTGGCCAGTGGTACGCTTACGGCTGGTCATGCCCGCACGCTGATCACAGTTGAAGATCCTGCAGGATTGGCGCGCGAAATCGTCGATCGTGGCCTCTCGGTCCGTGAAGCCGAGGCCCTTAGTCAGCAGCGCGAGGTACCGTCCAAGCGCAAGTCAGAACCAGCGCCGGCCCGTGATGCGGATACGCTCGCGCTCGAGCGTCGCCTGGCCGATGCTTTGGGCCTCACTGTTTCGCTGGCGCATTCGGAGCGGGGCGGCAAGCTGGAAATCCGCTACAAAACGCTCGAACAGCTCGACGACATCTGCTTCCGATTGACTGGTCGCTCTAGCTAAGCCGGTGAAATATTTATTGTTCCACGTGAAACCGCCCCAAAAGGGCGGTTTCTTAGTGCTGCGCGGCCAGCATGCAGAGCGCTAGCGTCGTCCGGCGCAAGACGGTTTCAGCCAGAGCCGGGCGACGGCGGCTGTCGGATGTTGCCTGGAGGAGCCTGTCACTCGCCAATGCGAGTGCGGAATCACTCCATAGCCGGAGCTGCTGTTCCAACGCTGACACACGGGAAAAGTGCGGCTTAGGTTTCAACCCATCCAGAACGGCGCGCGGCGTCTTGCCGCCATCCACTTCCGTGCGCCACCGGCGCAGGTTCGCAAAGTGGTTGGTCAGCATGGCCAAGAGTTGCTGCGGATTGATATTGGCTGCCAGCGCCCGATTGAGAGCCATCTCAAGCTTTTCAGCGTGGCCACCACCGGTCGCGTCAAGGATCGCGTCGATTGCCAGGGCGCCATTATCCGCGCAAAGCAGGAGAACGTCTTCACGGGTCAGGGTTTTGCTCTTGGCCGCGTAAAAAACCAGCTTCTCGATCTCGCGCCGCGTGATCTCCCGGTCGTTGCCTAGAATTTCCCGCAGGGTGGGGATGACGTCCTGATCAACGCGAATGCCGGCCTGATTGAAACTTTCGCGCATCAAGGCGACAAGCGTTTCATCACTATCGGGATAACAGGGCAAGGCCCGGCCAAGCTTTGCCGCTTCTACAAGTGCACGAAGCGCATCGCGGGGCGGAAGATTGTCGGCTTCAAGAACAATTGCCGTGCCCCCAGGATCGTCACGGAGGTCCGTGAGCGGCATAACGAGTGCCTTGGTGGCGTTGCGTACCCGAATGATCCTTTTGCCGCCAAAAAGCGACACAGAGCGCGCCTCGAGCACCAGGAGTGACGGGTCGGCGGTTAGTTCGGGACCGTCGAAAATGGTGACATTGGCGGAGGCAGGATCGTCACCGCTGAGATAGCGGATCAACCGTTGGGCGGACTCGCGTACCAGTCCGCCATCAGGCCCATAAGCAAGGAAGATGCCTTCGGTAAGATCGGGGCGCGCCAGAAAGCGCGCCACCTCATGAGCCTTGAGTGCTGTCATCCTTAGGCAACGATGTTGACGATGCGGTCCTGCACGATAACCACCTTCTTGGGTTCCTTGCCTTCCAGCGCCTTCTGAACAAGATCAAGCGCCATGACCTGGGATTCAACGTCAGCGGCGGCCATTCCCTTTGCCAGGGTAATCTCGCCACGGCGCCTGCCATTGATCTGGATTGGCAGGGTGACTTCGTCGTCCACCAGCATGGCCGGGTCGACTTCTGGCCACAGGGCGTCGGACACGAGACCCTCATTGCCCAGCACTTCCCAGCACGATTCCGCAAGGTGCGGCATCATCGGGTTGATCAGCTGGATAAGGCTCTGAACACCTTCCCGCAGGGCGGCAATCACGGCACCCGTCGGCTTGCCGTCGCGCGCCTTGGCCAGAACATTGGTGAGTTCGTAAATCTGGGCAACGGCACGGTTGAAGCGCAGGCCCTCAATGTCCTGCGATACGCCGGCGATTGCGCGGTGAACGGCCTTGCGGATGTCGAGGGCATTCTTGTCGTCTGACGCAACAGTATCAGGCGACTGTTCAGCCAAGGCCACCACATCATTGACCAGACGCCAGACGCGCTGCTGGAAGCGGCTTGCGCCTTCAACGCCGGCTTCGGTCCACTGAACGTCGCGTTCCGGCGGGGAGTCGGAGAGCATGAACCAACGGGCCGTATCGGCGCCATAGGTCGCCACGATCTCGTCCGGATCGACCACGTTCTTCTTGGATTTGCTCATCTTTTCGACCGAGCCGATCGTGATCGGTGCGCCGGTCTGGATGTGGCGGGCAGAACGCTTTTCGCCTTCGGAGTCGATGACAATCTCAGTGGGGTTCACCCACTCGCCAGTTTCTGCCTTGTAGGTTTCATGCGTAACCATGCCCTGGGTAAACATGCCCTTGAACGGCTCGTCCAGCCCGACATGGCCAGTTTCCTTCATCGCGCGGGTGAAGAAGCGCGAATAGAGCAGGTGGAGAATGGCGTGCTCGATACCACCGATATACTGGTCCACTGGCAGCCAGCGATTGGCGATCTCGGGAATGGTCGGCGTATCGGCATTGGGGGCCGTAAAGCGGGCGAAGTACCACGACGAGTCCACAAAGGTGTCCATGGTGTCGGTTTCGCGCCGTGCAGCCGCACCGCATTGCGGGCAGTTGACGTGCTTCCAGGTCGGATGGTGATCGAGCGCATTGCCCGGCTTGTCGAAACTGACATCGTCCGGCAGCACGACCGGCAGGTCCTTCTTGGGCACGGGAACGGTGCCGCAAACCTCGCAGTGGACGACCGGGATCGGGCAGCCCCAATAGCGCTGGCGGGAGATGCCCCAATCGCGCAGGCGATAGTTCACCTCCACCTTGCCCTGTGGCTTGCCGTCAACCTGACGCGCGCCAAAATGCTCCGCGATCGCCTTCTTGGCATCGTCGATCGACAACCCGTTGAGGAAGTCCGAATTGAAGATCGTACCGGCATCGGTATAGGCTTCGTTGTCGATGCTGAAGGTGGCCGGATCTGCATCCGGCGGCAGCACGACGGGGGTGACCGACAGCCCATATTTGCGGGCGAGGTCGAGGTCGCGCTGGTCGTGTGCCGGGCAGCCGAAAATGGCGCCGGTGCCGTAATCCATCAGGATGAAGTTGGCGACATAAACGGGCAGCGTTTCGCCCTCGATCACCGGATGTTTCACGCGAAGCCCGGTGTCAAAACCCTGCTTTTCCGCCTTTTCCAGCGTTTCGGTCGAGGTGCCATGGCGATGGCACTCGGCGACGAATGCGGCCAGATCGGCATTGTCGGCAGCCAGCTGGGTGGTCAGCGGATGGTCGGGCGAGAGGCCGATGAAGGAAGCGCCGAAAATGGTGTCCGGACGGGTGGTGAAGACTTCAATGCTGGTGGCATTGGTCTTGTCGCTGCGCACCATTTCAAACAGTAGGCGCAGGCCTTCCGACTTGCCGATCCAGTTGCGCTGCATGGTGCGCACCTTTTCCGGCCATTCCGTCAGGCCATCGAGTGCCGCCAGAAGGTCTTCCGCGAAATCGGAAATCTTGAAGAACCACTGAACCAGCTCGCGCTGCTCCACCGGAGCACCGGAGCGCCAGCCCTTTCCATCGATGACCTGCTCATTGGCCAGTACGGTCATGTCGACCGGGTCCCAATTGACCTTCGAGCTCTTGCGGGTGACGAGGCCCTTTTCCAGCATGTTGAGGAACATGGTCTGCTGGTGGCGGTAATAATCCGGCGAACAGGTCGCGATCTCGCGGCTCCAGTCGATGGACAGACCCATCGACTTCAGCTGCTTCTTCATCGCCTCGATATTGGCATAGGTCCAGGTGCCGGGATGGGTCTTGCGCTCAATGGCGGCGTTTTCGGCCGGCAGACCGAATGCGTCCCAACCCATAGGGTGCAGGACGTTCTTGCCCTTGGCGCGGTGATAGCGCGCCACAACGTCGCCCATGGCATAGTTGCGCACATGGCCCATATGGATGCGCCCGGAGGGGTAGGGGAACATCTCAAGGACGTAGTACGGATCGCGCGGATCGTCATTGGCGGTAAGGAAGCTCTGCTTTTCGTCCCAGACCTTCTGCCATTTCGGTTCGCTTTCGCGCGGATTGTAGCGTTCGCCGCTCACTTGGTTCGTCCTTGCAAGATTGACGCATGGCTTGCCGCAAAGAGGCAGCACAGCTTGCGTTTGAGGGTGTTTTTGGCTACCGGACCATCACCAGAAATCCCCTCTGAGGTCAACAGGAAGGGGCCCCCCAAATGGCCGACAACGCTGCAGGTGCGCCCATCGCGCTCGAACATATTTGCGACCGGATCGAAAAGGCCCGCCAGCGCTTCGGCGCGCCGCCGGAAAAGGTCGAACTGGTTGCGGTGTCAAAAACCTTTGGCCCCGAGGTAATTGAACCGTTTCTGGCATCAGGCCAGCGCGTCTTCGGCGAAAACAGGGTGCAGGAGGCCAAGGAAAAATGGCCTGCGCTGCGCGAGCGTTATCCGGATATCAAACTTCACCTCATTGGCCCGCTGCAGACCAATAAGGCGCGTGAAGCAGTTGCCCTTTTTGACGTCATTCAGAGCGTTGATCGCGACAAGCTGGCCGGCATCCTTGCCGAAGAGATGGCGCGCGCCGACAAGCGCATTCCCTGCTTTGTCCAGGTCAATATCGGCGATGAAGAACAGAAGGCCGGTATTGCTGTAGCCGAAACCGTCGACTTCGTCACCCGTTGCCGGCAAGTTCATGGTCTCGATATCATTGGCCTAATGTGCATTCCGCCTGATGGCAAACCGGCTGGTCCATATTTCGCCCAGCTGGCGGTGCTGGGCCGGGCTGCTGGGGCTGAAAATCTTTCCATGGGCATGAGCGGCGATTTTGAAACCGCCATTGCCATGGGCGCCACACATGTGCGGGTGGGATCGGCCCTGTTCGGGTATCGTCCCAAGGTGCAGTAAGCGGCTTAGGCTGCAACTTTTCCCCGGTTGATGGCGTTGCTTTTGGTGAATGACGCCGTTGTGATTGGCTGGCCAAAAACCGGTCGCAATATTGTGACCTAGGTCGGCTTCGGGCACGAGACCGGAGAAAACAATGAATAAGAGACGCATTCTGGTCGTGGATGACGACGCGGATCTGCGCCAGACCCTGGTGGAACAGCTCCAGGGCGAGTCTGATTTTGAAATCCTGCAGGCAGGCACTGCCAATGACGCGCTCAAGGCAATGCGCGAAAACAATGTCGAGCTGACAATACTCGATGTTGGTCTGCCGGATATGGATGGACGGGATGCCGTCAAGCTCATGCGGCAGGAGGGTATCACCAGCCCGGTGCTGATGCTGACCGGGCATGATACCGACGCCGACGAGATCAAGGGTCTCGAGGCCGGGGCCAATGACTATCTCACCAAGCCGTTCCGCTACCCGGTCCTGCTGGCGCGCATCAATGCCGCCTTAAGGCAGCGTGACCAGAGCGAAGACGCGACCTTCACTATCGGACAGTACAGCTTCCAGCCGGCTGCCAAGGTGCTTGAGACCAATGACGGGATCAAGGTGCGCCTGACGGACAAGGAAACGTCGATCCTCAAATATCTCTATCGGCAGGGTCCCAAGACCATCACGCGCGACGTGCTGCTGAAGGAGGTCTGGGGCTACAATAACCGCGTAACCACCCATACGCTGGAAACCCATATCTATCGCCTGCGCCAGAAGATTGAGCGGGATCCATCCAATGCGCGGCTGCTGGTGACGGAAGATGGCGGCTACCGGCTTGTCCCCTGATTTGGACGCCATCCTGTTCATTTTCGCACCGAACTGACATATAGCTGAATTGACACCGCCCCCTGGTGGGGCGGTTTTTGGCGCATCCGGGTCTTGTTCTGATGAAAATGGACGATGCGGCCGGGATTCTGGGCCGGGCCGACTTCTTCGACATCTGCGACGATGACGAATTGCGCATGCTCGGTTTTGCCGGTGAGAGGCAATATTTCGACGCTGATTCAGTGGTCTATCAGGCTGGCGATATTCCCGAAGGCGCCTATGTGCTGATCGACGGCACCATCAGGGCGAAGCACGAGGCGCCGGAGACGGGCAAGCTCTATGCGCTTTCGGAACCCGGCAGCGTTCTCTCCCCCACCGCCCTCATCATCGACAGGCCGCGGCCAGTGACGTTCACGGCTGTGACCGATTGCGAGCTCTTCTTCGTGCCGAGGGCAGCCTTTCTCAAACTTGCCCGTCAGAGCCCCGATCTTGCGGCCCGCGCAGCTGATCGCATCCAGCAGGAGCTAGGCCGCTATATGCACGCTCTAGAGCCACTGCGGACCAGGATGAAGGGCCGCTGAGACGCCGCTGGCAGCCTTAGGGTTTCGCGAAGCGCGCAATGACAGGCACGTGGTCGGACGGCTTGTCAGTCCAGCCTCTCGCAGGGCGAATTATTTCCGCGCCAATTGACTGTTCAGCAAGATCGGCTGTCGTCCAGATGTGGTCCAGACGGCGTCCCTTGTCTGCATTGTTCCAGTCGGCGCTCCGGTAGCTCCACCAGGAATAGAGTTTCTGATCATAGGGAATGTGCTTGCGGACGACGTCCACCCAGCCATGCCCACCATTCAGCAGATCGTTCAGCGCTTCGGTCTCAATCGGGGTGTGGCTCACGACCTTGAGGAGCTGCTTGTGGCTCCAGACGTCGTTTTCATGCGGGGCAATGTTGAAATCGCCGGCGATCAGCTGTCCCCGCTGGAACATTGGTTCGTTGAACCAGGTCTTGAGCTCGCTGAGGAAGCCCAGCTTGTGCTTGAATTTCGGATTGATCTCCGGGTCGGGCTCGTCGCCGCCGGCCGGAATATAGAAATTGTGCAGCGTGAAGGGGCCGTGTCCCAGATCGACCAGCGCCGAGATATGGCGCGATTCCGGAATTTCGCAGAATACGCGGCTCGAAATGTCGGTCAGTGGGAATTTCGAGATGATGGCGACGCCGTGATAGCCCTTCTGTCCATGCACTGCCAGATGCGGATAGCCGTTCTCGATGAAGGCGTTCCGCGGAAACTGATCATTGGTGCATTTGATTTCCTGCAGCATCAGCACA
>JAAZLP010000103.1 GCA_012799265.1 Phyllobacteriaceae bacterium
CGGTCGGTTTTGATCTGAACGCCGGGCCTGGTCGGGATCAGCGAGGGCGCAACCACAAGGCAGTCATGACCCAGCGCGCAAAGCTGCCGGTAAAGGCCATAGCCCGTCGGCCCCGCCTCGTAGCACAAGCATAACCGACCATGCCGGGCAGCAAGTTTGTCAGCCAATTTGCGCACGGCGTCCGCCCGGTTGGCGATCTCGCCATAATAGCGGACTTCGCCATTCCGGCTAGCATCCGCCAAACCTACGGCGATCCTGGCCTTGCTGACATCCAGTCCAACGTAAACTGTTGTATCATTCTTCACGGCTCGTCTCCTATGTCTGAGGCACTGACCGGTCTGCCGGCCAACCCTCGTTCTGACATATTGCGAGACGGGCCACCCGCCTCCGTCAAGGACATGGGGTCTCAGGTGCGTAAGCAGCCCAACTTTGATCCGTTGATAGCAATCACCTGAAGGAAAACCCGAAAAGTCCCCGGTTGTGCACAACCTTTGAAGCAATCGTGCGCAATTAGGTGGGCAGGCAAACGTGCTTAAAACCTTGGTGGTCTTGTCGCGGCGGGGCTGCTCAGAAGATAACCGCGAAACTTGGCCGCTCTTTCAGCCTACGCAGGAGCGCCCTATCTCATCTATGAAGCAGATCGCTTATCGACGAGGGTCGGACGCGGTCGGGAGCTCGACTTCTTCATCCCGAAGGACACGGGCAAGCCTGCGGCGGGGGGTCATCCTGTCGTGCAGAACCGAGAGGATGACCACCTCTTCCTGTCCATCTTCATCCGGCTTCAGAACGAAGAACAGCTGGTGCGACGCACTGCCCTTCCTGGCGCTCACGTGTTCCAGATGAAAGGATTTCACACCCGCGCCGACATCGTCTTGGACGCGGCAGTTCACGCGATTTGGGTCCGACGCGACCATGTCGATGCCATCGCTGATGATTTTCGCATAAGCCAGTACCTGCTGCGGTCCGAACATCTTTCGCGTGGATCGGAGGATGCCGGCGATGTCGGTATCGGCCTTAGGAGTCAGCCGATGCTTCATTCGTCGTCCTCGGCGAGGACGCTGGCAGCGATCTCGGCCACCGATCTCGACGAATATTCGCCACGATCGGCTTGAGCCAATCCGATCCCCACGGCGTGGCGCAAAGCTTCGAGCTTGTAGGCCTCAAGATCCCGATCGCGGCGCATCATTCGAAGTGCGTCGCGCACCATTTCGCTAGCAGACGCGTATTCACCATTGTCGAGCTCGCTCTTTACGAAATCGGCGAATTCGTCGGTAAGATTGATATTCATCGTGGCCATCGAAGATCTCCTCATCAACTGGTATTGCAATTGGCAATTTTTGTCAATATGTATTGGCAGTTTTTGCCAATACCAGTTTGAGCGATTAACAAGCTGTCCCGTTTGGGAAAGCTTGTCTCTGCACGATAACGGGTCCGCATTCGATAATTATGAAGGCAGGCAAAGAGCAGAGGTAACCTGATCTTTGCGGCCTTCCACACCAATCCGGCGCCGATCTTCGTGTTCGACGAATTCGTGCCCCGCTTGATGACGCCAATGTCGAGCGCTTCTGTAACCTGCCCGATTGCATGCGCCAGCGCACCAACACGCGCTTCACGGTCATCGATGGCTAGAACGGCTCCATCTGCATGTGACCTGGGTCGCCATGTGCAATTTATGATTCCAAATCCGACAACTTATGATTCCATGTGCAGGTTATGCTTCAAAGCACACTAGCTCGCCTCGAGGAAGCTCTCGGCTGTCTTGAGGTCGACCGATACCAGCTGGCTGACCCCGCGTTCCGCCATGGTCACCCCGAACAGCCGATCCATCCGGCTCATCGTGATCGGATTGTGGGTGATGGTCATGAAGCGCGTATTGGTCCGCTGCCGCATGCTTTCGAGCAGGTTGCAGAACCGCTCCACATTGGCATCGTCGAGCGGGGCGTCGACTTCGTCGAGCACGCAGATCGGCGCTGGATTGGTCAGGAACACCGCAAAGATCAGGCTCATTGCCGTCAGGGCCTGCTCGCCACCCGACAGCAGCGTCATCGTCTGCGGCTTCTTGCCAGGCGGGCGCGCGATGATCTCGAGCCCGGCTTCCAGCGGGTCATCGCTTTCAACAAAGGTCAGCTCCGCCGTGCCCCCACCAAAGAGCGTCGTGAACAGCTCCTGGAAATGCGCATTCACCTTGCCAAAGGCTTCATTGAGCCGCGCCCGACCCTCGCGATTGAGCGAAGCAATGCCGGCGCGCAGCTTGGCGATGGCTTCGATGATATCGTCCCGGTCCTTGACCATGGTGTCGAGCCGGACCTGAACCTCTTCGGCTTCCTTTTCCGCCGAGAGGTTCACCCCGCCCAGCCGCTCGCGTTCGGCCTTGAGCCGATCGAGCTTCTGTTCGGTCGCCATTTCATTGGGCAGCGCGTCTTCCGGGCGGATGCCCGAGGCTTCCAGCGTCTTGCTCGCCGGAATGCCGAGCGATTCCTCACATTGCCGCTCGATCTGCTGGCGCTGCGCCATCACGCCCTTGAGGCGCTCCTCGATACGCGTCAGCTCAATCCGCACGGCATTGAGCGCATCGCCAGCGGACTTCAGCGCCCGGTCGGCATCACGCCAGGCGGTCTGCGCGGCGTTGAGGCGATCACCGGCCAGCTTGTGTTCTTCCCGCGCTTCCTCGATCTGCTCTTCGAGCTGTGCCCTGCGGCTTTCAAAGCCTTCCGGCGCCTCGGCGAGATTGTTGAGCTGCGCCTCGACTTCGGCGGTACGCTGGTCGAGCGTTGCCAGCTGCGCCATGGCGCCATCGCGCCGCCGCCGCCAGGACTGACTGTCGCGCGTCAGCTGTTCGAGCCGCGCGGTCCGCATCCGCGCCGCTGATTCCACGCTGCTCAGTTTCAGCCGCGCCTGTTCGGCCTTTTCCCGCAATCCGGTCAGATGCCGTTGCGCCTCGTCAGCGGCATCGGCAATCTCATTCTCGTCGCCGGCCTCTTCCTGCAGCGCCAGCGCTTCTTCATGCATGGCCTCGGCTTCAGCCAGATCTGCCGCGAGCCGGGTCTGCGCATCATCAAGCGTTGAGCGCCGCGTCGCGAGATCGCCCACGGCGCGCTGTGCCTTGTCGACCTCGGCCTGTGCCGTGCCGATGGCGTGCTGCGCCCGGCGCCATTCATCCCGGCAGGCGCGCTCGGCCTGACGCGCCGATTCCAGCGCGGCGGTGAGCGCTTCGACGTCGCGCTTCCAGGCATTGCGCTCGCCCTTGGCGCGCAGCACTTCTTCATCCAGCTCAGCCAGACGGTTCCGCTGCGCCAGCCGCTGTGCCGCCGGGCTCGGCGCATCGGCAGCTGCCACAAAACCATCCCAGCGCCAGAGCGCACCATCAAGGGTCACGAGCCGCTGGCCTGATTTCAGCGCCCGCATCATGCCCGGCCCATCGGCAGCATCGACCAGACCAATCTGGTCGAGGCGACGCTTCAGGAGCGTCGAGCCCTTCACATAACGCGACAGTGGCTCCGCCCCCTGCGGCAGGGCAGGGTCGTCATAGCCATCCAGCACCACCGACCAGTGGATCGGGGATCCGGCATCGGACGATGCCTCAAGATCATCCCCCAGCGCCGCACCCAGCGCGGTTTCATAGCCCGGTTCAACCTTGAGCTCATCCACCACCGCCGGCCAGAGGCTCGATCCGGTATTGAGCATTTTCGCCAGCGTCGAGGCTTCAGCCTCAAGCCGCGTCACCAGCGCTTCCAGTTCGGCAAGTCGCGGCCGCGCCGTATCGAGCTTCTCCTGCGCTTCGTTGGCCGCTTCTTCTGCAGAGAGCGCCACAGCTTCGGCCTCCAGCGCCGCCGCCTGTGCCGTTTCCAGCTCAGCCCGCTTGAGGCTCAGCGTTTCGTCCGCATCCAGCGCCGCCGTCACCCGCGCGAGATCAGCCTGCACCTCCGCCAATTGCTGGCCCAGCCGCAGCCGCCGATTGGCCGCATCATTGACACTGCGCTCCGCCTGCGCCCGCCTTGCGCGGAATTCGGCCAGTGCAGACGCCGTCTCGCGCGCCTTGCGTTCGGCTTCGCCCACGGCAGCCCGCGCCGCCTCGGCTTCCGCCTGGATACGGTCGAACTCGGCCTGCGCATATTCCTGTTCGGTTTCGAGCTGCGCCTGCTCTTCCTCATAGGCGGCTAGGCTCTGCTCGCTTTCCGCCACGAGGTCGCGTTCGCGCGCCCCGTCCGCCGCGATCTGGCGCAACCGGTCCTGCAATTCCACCCGGCGCTGCCCCATGCGGCGCGCCTCTTCGGCCAGCTGTTCGGCCAGGATCGTATAGCGCTGCAGCACGGCCCCGGTGACCGATTCACGCTCGCGTAGCGGCATCAACGATGCCTCGGCCGCTTCCGCCGCCTTCTGCGCTTCGAATTCCGCATGCGTCGCATCGGCCAGCTGGCGGATCAACACGGCCTGCGAAGCTTCGGCTTCCTTTTCGGCAACGCGCGTCGCCACCCAGCGGATATGAAAGAGCGTCGCCTCGGCCCGGCGAATATCGCCCGAGAGCCCACGATAGCGCGTCGCCAGACGTGCCTGGCGCTTCAGCGTTTCGAGCTGGCTTTCCACCTGCGCGATGATGTCGTCGACGCGCTCGAGATTGCTCTCGGCCGCCCGCAGCCGCAGTTCGGCCTCATGCCGCCGCGAATGCAGCCCCGAAATCCCGGCGGCTTCTTCCAGTAGCGCCCGTCGCGCCGTCGGCTTGGCCGCGATCAGCTCGCCGATCTGCCCCTGCCGCACCATGGCTGGCGAATGCGCGCCCGTGGAGGCGTCGGCAAACAGCAGCTGCACATCGCGCGCGCGCACTTCCTTGCCATTGACGCGATAGACCGACCCGGACTCGCGTTCGATGCGGCGGGTGACTTCCAGCACATCGGCATTGTTGAGCGCCGCCGGTGCCGTGCGATCGGAATTGTCGAGAACGAGGGTAACTTCAGCCGTGTTGCGGGCAGGGCGGTTACCGGAGCCGGAAAAGATGACGTCGTCCATGCCGGACGCGCGCATCGCCTTGTACGAGCTTTCGTCCATCACCCAGCGCATGGCTTCCACGAGATTGGATTTGC
>JAAZLP010000104.1 GCA_012799265.1 Phyllobacteriaceae bacterium
AAACCCAGACCACGCCCTATCTGGTGCTGGCGCGAAAATATCGCCCGCGCGACTTCTCGACGCTCGTCGGGCAGGACGCGATGGTGCAGACGCTGGGCAATGCCTTTGCGCAAAATCGCATCCACCACGCCTTCATTCTGACCGGCGTGCGCGGCGTGGGGAAAACCACCACCGCGCGCATCCTCGCCCGCGCCTTCAACTATGAAGACGAGAACGGCCGCCGCCCGACGCTCGATCTCGAAACCGAGGGTCTGCAGTGCCGCGCCATCATCGAGGGGCGTCATGTCGACGTCATCGAAATGGACGCTGCGTCCAATACCGGCATCGGCGACATCCGCGAGATCATCGACTCGGTCAAATATGGCCCGGCCTCGGCACCCTATAAGGTCTATGTCATCGACGAGGTGCACATGCTCTCGACGGCGGCCTTTAACGGGCTGCTGAAGACGCTCGAAGAGCCGCCGCCCTATGTGAAGTTCATCTTCGCGACGACAGAAATCCGCAAGGTTCCGATCACCATCCTGTCGCGCTGTCAGCGCTTCGACCTGCGGCGCATTCCGGCCGATGTGATGACGGCCTATCTGGAAAAAATCCTCGGCCAGGAAGGCATTGGCTTTGAGCCCGACGCCCTCTCCATGATCGTGCGCGCCGGCGAAGGATCCGCCCGCGACAGCCTGTCCCTGCTCGATCAGGCCATTGCGCACGGCAATGGCTCGGTCACCGCCTCCACCGTCAAGGCCATGCTCGGTCTCGGTGACCGCGCGCGGATCATCGATCTTTTCGAAGACCTGATGGGTGGCCGGATTGGCGAAGCGCTGACGGCTCTCCGCGCGCTTTACGATCTCGGCGCCGACCCGCAGACCTTGCTGGCCGACCTTGCCGAATTCACCCATCTCGTCACCCGCATCAAGGTCGTGCCTGCTGCCGCCGATGATGCCTCACTGACGCCGGATGAGCGCAATCGTGGCAAGGACCTCGCCAATCGCCTTCCCATGCGCGCGCTTACCCGCGCCTGGCAGATCCTCTTCAAGGGCAATGAAGAAACCGCCCGCGCCGGCAATGCGCTGCCGGCTGCCGAGATGACGCTGATCCGTCTCGCCTATGCTGCCGATCTGCCGAGCCCGGACGAGGTGATCACCAAGCTGACCCAGCAGGGTCAGCTGCCGTCAGCCTCGCCCAGCCCGACCCTGCCGCCGCGTGGTCCCTCTGGTGGCGGTTCCGGCGGTGGCGCCAGCGCTGCCTCTGCCATGCGGATCGAGGAGCCGCAGGCGATTTCTGCGCCGCAGCCCACCTTGTCTGCCGCGCCGGTCACGCGCCCGCAGGCCGTGGCCCAGCCGGCTCTGGCCACCGTCACCAGCTACAAGGACCTCATCGCGCTCGCCACGGCCAAGCGCGACATGCTGATGAAGCTGGCGCTCGAAAGCCAGATGCTGCCGGTTTCCTTTGAACAGGGCCGCATCGAAGTGGCGCTGGTGGAAGGGGCCAACCCGAACAATGTGACGACGCTCGCCGCTCGCCTTCAGGCCTGGACCGGCCAGCGCTGGCTCGTCACCGTCTCGACCAAGCCTGCCGAAGGCATGACCATCCGTCAGGAAAAGGAACAGCGTCGCGAGCAGGCAACGGCTGCCGCTCATGACGATCCCCTGGTCAAAGCCATACTTGAAACATTTCCCGGGGCGAAACTGGTCAATGTGACCGTGCGTGACGATGCGGCCCTCGCATCCGAACTGCCCCCTGCCGACCCCATTGAAGAGGACGACGAATGAAAGACATCATGGGCATGATGAAGGCCGCCAGCGAAATGAAGGGCAAGATGGAGGCCATGCAGGCCGAGCTTGCCGAGCTGGTGGTGGAAGGCCGTTCCGGCGGCGGCATGGTGACCGTCTCGCTGTCGGGCAAGGGTGACCTGCGTGGCCTCAAGATCGATCCGAGCCTTGCCAATCCGGCCGAAGTTGAAGTCCTCGAAGATCTCATCATCGCAGCCTTCAACGACGCCAAGGCCAAGAGCGAAGCGGAAACACAGCGCAAGATGGCCGAAGTGACCGCTGGCCTGCCGCTCCCCCCGGGCATGAAGCTGCCGTTCTAAGAGCGTTTCATGGCGAATGGCGGGCCTGAAATCGAGCAACTGATCCAGCTTCTGGCACGCCTGCCAGGGCTTGGACCGCGCTCGGCCCGGCGCGCCGTTCTCCATCTCATCAAGCGCAAGGAGCAGCTCATGCTGCCCCTTTTAGCGGCTCTGGATCGGGCTGTTGCCGCGGTCCGCACCTGCGAAAATTGCGGCAATATCGATACGACCTCGCCCTGCCACATCTGCGCGGATCCGCGCCGCGGCGACAGCGGCATTCTCATCGTCGTTGAAGATGTGGCCGACCTCTGGGCGCTGGAGCGCGCCGGTGTCGGCCAGGTCCGCTATCATGTTCTGGGGGGCGTGCTATCGCCGCTCGACGGTGTCGGCCCGGACGATCTCAACCTCCCCAAGCTTATTGCTCGAGCTAGAGACTACAGCGAAGTCGTGCTTGCCATGAACGCGACGGTCGAAGGTCAGACGACGGCGCATTACATCACCGACCATCTCGATCCGAGTGAGACCAAGATCACCCGCCTCGCCCACGGCGTTCCCGTCGGGGGCGAGCTCGACTACCTCGACGAAGGCACGCTCAGCCAGGCGCTCAAGGCCCGCACGACCATCTGACCCTCTAGGTCACATCATGGTATGGCGAAATTCCTCGCTGCCAGACCAATGGTCGTCATCGGCGGGACCATCCTCGTCATCGTCGTAGAACTCTTCTTCGCCGATGATTGCCTCGCGCGCATCCACATCATCTGGCGACAGCGCATCGAGATGATCTTCCGGGTCGATATCCATCGCCCCTTCCAGCGCGTCGCTTTCATCGGCGATATCGCTATCGGCGCGGAGCTCGATCAGCACGCGGTCAATTTCGGCCATCATGGCGCGGGGATCTTCGTCGCCAAAGTCACCGTTCTTGCGGATCGCCAGTTCCTCGCGCATTTCCTCGAGGCGCGCGATGCGTTCGCTCAGCGAGCGATCATTGCCATAGCGGAGGTCTTCAATCTCGTCCTGGCTGAATGGCAGGCCAAAGCTCGATTGTTCAGTCGCGTCAAAATCACCGTCATAGGGCATGAGGGCGTCGGAATTGTCGTGGTGGTCAACCATGTCTCTCTCCCGTCACACGATTGCGATGGAAGCCAACGCCCGAGCCGCCTGCAAGTTCGCAGCTATTCGGAATGTGATCAGAAAAGGTCGCCCGGTTCGTCCGCCACCAGCCGCAAAGTCGGCTTTTCTTCGCTGCCCCCGTCCCATTTCGGCGGAATTGCCTTGGTCGTCTTGGCCCCGAGCTCACGGAGCATTTCCACCTGCCGCACCACATTGCCGCGTCCGGAGGAAAGCTGGTTCCGGGCTTCGTCAAAGCTCGATCGCGCCTTGTCCAGATGTCCGTCGAGCTTGTCCATCGTGGAGAGGAACCCCGCCACCTTGTCATAGAGCTGGCCGGCGCGTTCGGCGATTTCCTCGGCATTCTGATGCCGCTTTTCGATGTCCCAGACATTGCGGACAGTGCGCAGCACGGTCATCAGCGTCGTCGGCGTCGTGAGCATGACGCCCTTGCCCATGCCGAATTCCACGAGCTTGGCATCATGCTGGATTGCGGTCGCCAGAGCGGATTCAATGGGCACAAACATCATCACATAGTCGAGGCTCGACCGGGCAGCCCGGTGATAGGTCTTGTCGCCCAGTGTCGTGATGTGATTGCGCACCGAGGCGATATGCGCCCGCAGATGCTGGTCGCGCTCTTCCGTCTCGCAATTTACATAGGCTTCGAAAGAGGTCAGCGAGACCTTGCTGTCGATCACCAGCACGTCGCCATTGGGCATGCGGATTTCGACGTCGGTGCGCAGGCGCTGTCCGTCCTGGCCAGTATGGCTCTGCTGGGTGAAATACTGCTCGCCTTCGCGCAGGCCGGACTGCTCCAGGATGGTCGAGAGGATCATCTCGCCCCAGGCGCCCTGCGTCTGCGAATTGCCCTTCAACGCGCGCGTCAGGTTCTGCGCTTCGGTGGTGATCTGCAAATTGCTCTCGGCCAGCGCGCGGATACGCTCGCTCATGGCGGCGCGATCTTCGATCAGCCCACGATGGAATTCGCCGATCTTCTCCTGCAGCGGCTTGAGCAGCACGTCCACCTGCTCGCGGTTCTGCTTGGTGAAAGTTTCGCTGTGCGTCCGCAGCACGTCGCCGGCAATCGCCTTGAATTCGTCGGTCATCTGCTGGCGCGCTTCAAGGAAGCGTTTGAGGTTGGCCTCGTTCTGCCGCGCCTGCTCGTCGAGCCGCGTGCGCATGGCCGCCAGCTCGCTCTGAAGCTCGGTATTCTTCTCGCGCTCATGGCCGAGCTGGTCTTCGGTACGCTCACGCTCGCGTTCGATCTGCAATTCCAGATCGCGGATGCGCGTGTCGCGCGCTACCACCTGCTCCTGGAAATTTGCGCGCAGTTCTTCGGCGGCCTGCCGTGCCAGAGCCTCAGCGGCGCTCGATTTGGCCCAGCCAAACAGCACCCCGATCAATATCGCAAAGACGACAAGCGTCCCGGCGACCAGCGCCAGGCCCAGCGTTATGGGAAAATCGCCCAGGGTGAAGAGGATCGTATCGAGCTCAGACATGGTGCGACCATACGCCGATTCTTTTGTTCGCAAAATGTTCTCTTCTCTGCCGCCTTGTCGGCCCGTTACTGTTGACCACGGGAGCGGAAATCGCCATAGCGAGGGCAATCCTCCTTTCGCCGGACTTTTGCCATGGCCATCCGCCCTATTCTGATCATTCCTGATGCGCGCCTGCGTGCTGTCGCCGACCCGATCGTTGAGGTCGATGAAGAGATCAAGACGCTGGCCAAGGACATGCTGGACACGATGTACAATGCTCCGGGCATTGGCCTCGCGGCGCCGCAGATCGGCGTGATGAAGCGCATCGTTGTGATGGACCTGGCCGGCGAAGGCGAAGAGCCCGATCCCAAGGTCATGATCAATCCTGAGATCACCCATTTCGGCGACCAGATGCAGGTGACCGAAGAAGGGTGCCTCTCGATCCCCGAGCTCTATTACGAGGTCGAGCGCCCGAACAATGTCACGGTGCGCTACACCAATCTCGAGGGCAAGGAAGTCACTGAAGATGCCGAGGGCAAACTCGCCGTCTGTATCCAGCACGAACTCGATCACCTCGATGGCGTGCTCTATATCGACTATCTGAGCCGCCTGAAGCGCGACCGCGTCATCAAGAAGTTCGACAAGGCTGCCAAGCGCGCCGCCAGCTAAGCGGCCCAGCACAGTTCAACAAGGAGCCTGACCCATGCGCGTCATCTTCATGGGCACGCCCGAGTTTGCGGTGCCGACCCTGACCGAGCTCGTTTCCTCCGGCCATGAGGTCGTCGCGGTCTATACGCGCGCGCCCAAGCCAGCGGGTCGCGGTCAGGCCGAGCGCAAGACGCCGGTCCATGAGACGGCGGAGGCCTTTGGCATTCCCGTCTTTACGCCCCGCTCGCTCAAGGGCGAGGAAGAACAGGCACAGTTTGCTTCACTCGGCGCTGAAGTCGCTGTCGTCGTCGCCTATGGTCTGCTCCTGCCGAAGGCTGTGCTTGAAGCGCCCGAATATGGCTGCCTCAATCTCCATGGCTCGCTACTCCCGCGCTGGCGCGGTGCCGCGCCGATGCAGCGCGCCATCATGGCGGGCGACAAGCAGACCGGCATTGTCGTCATGCAGATGGATGAAGGTCTCGACACCGGCGCCATGGGCCCCACCGAGATCATCCCTATCGGCTCCGATATGACGGCAGGTGAACTGCACGACCAGATGAAGCTCGTTGGCGCCGACCTCATGGGTCGCGCCATGGCGGCGCTGGAACGCGGCAGCCTTGATTTCACACCGCAGCCTATCGACGGCGTCACCTATGCCGCCAAGATCGACAAGGCCGAAGCCCGCATCGATTTTTCCAAATCCGCCGAAGAGGTCCACAACCTCATTCGCGGCATCTCGCCCTTCCCCGGCGCCTGGTTCGAACTGGAACTGGCAGGCAAGCCGACCCGCATCAAGGCGCTACGCTCGACACCGACCGACGGCACAGGCGAACCGGGTAGCCTCATCGGCAATGATCTGGTCATCGCCTGTGGTTCAGGCGCCGTGCGCCTCACTCAGGTGCAGCGCGAAGGCAAGGGCGCGATGGATGCCGCAACCTTCCTGCGCGGCGCAGGTCAGCTCCCGGCCCGCGTGGTCTGATGCCGCGCTACAAACTCATCATCGAATATGACGGAACCCCGTTCTGCGGCTGGCAGCGGCAGGCGGACCGGATGAGCGTGCAGCAGGCGCTGGAAGAAGCCATCGAGCGGTTCTCTGGCGAGACAGTCACCACCCAGGCCGCTGGCCGCACGGACGCCGGTGTGCACGCATTGGGGCAAGTCGCCCATTTCGATCTCTCAAAGACCTGGGACCGGTTCCGCATCCGCGAGGCGCTGAATTATCACCTGCGCCCCCACCCCGCCGCGATCATCGAATGCGAGGCCGTGGGCGAGGAATTTGAGGCGCGCTTTTCGGCCAAGGCCCGGCACTACGAATATCGAATCCTCAATCGTCGTGCCCCGGCGGCCATCGAGCGCAATCAGGTCTGGCACGTCCCCGTGCCTCTGGACGCCGCACGCATGCACGAAGCGGCCCAACTCATCCTTGGCCGCCATGACTTTTCAACTTTCCGATCATCGGAGTGCCAGGCCAGTTCGCCCATCCGTACGCTCGATGTCTTCAATGTCGAGGGCGATGGCGAAGTGATTTCCATCACGGCCAGCGCGCGCAGCTTCCTCCACCATCAGGTGCGTTCGATGGTGGGATCGTTGAAGCTGGTGGGTGAAGGCAAGTGGAGCCCGGCTGATTTCAAGGCAGCCCTGGACGCAGCCGACCGACGCCGTTGCGGCGCCATGGCGCCATCAAACGGGCTCTATCTCACAGGCGTCGACTACTAGGTCAGACCGGCGGCATTGCCGGCACGGGGAGCAGGAGGACCAAAATCCCCATGGCCAGGAACACGCCCACGGCCTGCGAAATGAAGAGAAGCGCAATCTGCATGCCCTTCAGCGTCACGACATAGCGCCCGATATTGATGAAGGTCAGCATCGCCACTGCGACTACGGCGAAGAGAATGACGATGCCGGCCGGACCGAACATCACTGAAATCAGCATCATCACTGCCGAGAGCAATGTCACCCAATTGGTCGCCACGAGATAGGGAATGAACCCGTCCTGCCGCCCCATCTGGCGCAGCACGATATAGGCCATCGCTGCCTGGGCAATGAACAAGGCGATGTTCATGATGATGGACTGGGTTGCCGCGCCCGGCGGCGCATAGGCGCCAAACAGCATGGGGCCAAACCCGGCCAGACCCACCGCAATGGCGACGGCAATGAAGCTGCCGACAAGGCCGCGCTGAGAGAAATCGAAATAGGTTGCGGCGTCCCGCTTACCGGCGACGAGCGCCCAGCAGCCACGCGCGGCGCTCATGGCTTCTTCGAGGAAAGTCTGGGTGTATTGGGCCAAGGCTTCGGACTCGTTCTAGGCAGCAGGAATGGGAGACGCGATCAGCATGTAGAGCGTCATGGGCAACCCGACAAGCAGGACGACTGTAAGAACCGCAAATGCCGCAGAAACGCCGAGGCTCCAGCCGCCCGCGACGCGCCCCAGCCTGAAGAACAGAATCAGGAGCCCGATCCACAGTATCGGCAGCAGCACGCCGATGACCATCGAGAGCAGCGACCCCAGCACGAGATAGGCGATGAGGGCGTAGATACCCGGGATCAGGATCGGCAGCACCGGCACCTGGCTCTTGAGCGCTGCCCGCGTGCCGAAGATGCCGATCAGCAGCGCCACCAGCCAGAGCGACTGGATAAGCATGATGTCGACAAAACCCTGGACCGTCGGCACTCCTACCTGCATCGAGGCGAACACCACGGCGAGGAAGGCAAAGACATAAAACAGCGCCAGAGCCGTCGCGAGGCCCGGCGCGGTGAGGCGAAACCGATCCTGCCAGCCCGCTTCGCCGCGCAGGATCATGATCCAGCCGGCAATGACCTGCTGTATGACCGCGAACAGCTTCATGAAGCTGACCCTGCGAAGTAACGCTGCATGAAGGCGGCATAGATTTCCGTCAGGCCGGTGAGGTCGGAAATGGCGATGTGTTCATTCGCCTGATGCATGGAGGTTCCCACGAGGCCACACTCCACGACCGGTCCATACTGGGCAATGAAGCGCGCATCCGACGTTCCGCCGCCCGTTGAATAATCAGGACGGCGACCTGTCACTGCCTCGATCGCGCCCGAAAGCGTGACGATGTCCTCGCTCAGGGGTGAGAGGAAAGAGCGAGACGGGACGCCCGATACCTCAAACTCTATCCTCGTGCCGTTGGCTGCCACAGTCTGAAGCCGCGCCCGGACCCAGCCCTCAAGCGTCTCCGGCGTCCAGCGATCATTATAACGAATATTGAAGCGCAGGCTGCCGCTCATCGGGATGACATTGCTGGTCGGATTGCCGACATCGATCGTCGTCACTTCCAGATTGGAAGCCGGGAAATGCTCGGTCGCTTCGTCGATCCGTTCGAACGACAGGACGGTCACCACGGCTGCCAGCACCGGCAGCGGATTATTGGCCTTGTGCGGATAGGCAACATGTCCCTGCGTCCCGGTGACCGTCACCTTGCCCGAGAGCGAACCACGACGGCCGATCTTGATGCTGTCACCAAGCGCTTCGGCGGAACTGGGTTCGCCTACAATCGCGAAGTCGAAGCTGTGGCCATTGTCAGCCATCCACCGCACGAGTTTTTCGGTGCCATTGATGGAATCGGCTTCCTCGTCATTGGTGATGGCGAGCTGGATCGTGCCTGCGTCAGCAGGGATCTGCGCCGCCGCGGCGACAAAGGCCGCGATGCCTGATTTCATGTCGGCGGCACCACGACCATAGAGCTTGCCGTCCGCATGACGCGGCGTGAATGGATCGGAGACCCAGTTCGCCAGATCGCCCGGCGGCACGACATCTGTATGTCCCGCAAAGAGCAGCCTGCGTCCGCCCTGCCCGCGCGTAGCAAAGATATTATCGACCGGATAGGACCCGTCTCCCTCAAAACGCAGCCGCGTCACGGCGAAGCCGAGTTGCTCAAGTTGCGCCTGCAGCAGGTCGAGCACGCCAGCCTCTTTCGGGGTGACGGAGGGGCAGGCGATGAGGCGTTCGAGCAGGGAGACGGGATCCACGGTCACAAGAATAGTCCTGAGGTCAGGCCGCTCCGTCGAGCGGATCGGGGCCATAGCTGTTGGGGCCGGTTGTCCCTTTGAGGAAACCCAGCTGCACCAGCATGTAGATGGCGAAAATTCCGAAGGCCAGGTTAATCAGCCCCAGCCACATGCTCGGAACAGGCATGACGACCCCATTGCCAACGTCCACCCAGTCAATACCGATGCCAATGGCCTGGACGAGGTTCAGTATTACAGAGACAGCCAGGAGGATGAGAAGGTCCTTGCCATCGCTGTCCCGGTCATGGCGTCGTTTCAGGCCAAGGCAATAGGATGGATAGATAAGCGCGACGTTGAGCAGCACGGCGAGCCAGCCCGTCACGACGGGATTGCCGAAGCTGAAAGCACCCAGAACGAGCGACGCGACGATCGAAACGACGATCAGCGCCAAAATGCCGATCCACCATTGCTGTCGGCCGATACGGCCGCTTGTCGTGGTCAGTAGAAACTTGATTTGGTCCATTGTTTCCCCCATCGGCTGGAATCAGCCGATGGGCAGAATAGGACAGGGACGATCAATCACGCAAAAGGTCGTTGATGCCGGTCTTGGAGCGGGTCTGCGCGTCAACCGTCTTGACGATCACGGCGCAGTAAAGGCTTGGGCCGGGCGTCCCATCCGGGAAGGGCTTGCCGGGCATGCTGCCGGAAACAACCACGGAATAGGGCGGCACCCTGCCGATATGGATTTCGCCGGTGGCGCGATTGACGATCTTGGTCGAGCCGCCGATGAAAACGCCCATCGAGATGACCGAGCCTTCGCCGACGACAACGCCTTCGACGATCTCGGAACGGGCGCCGATGAAGCAGTTGTCTTCGATGATGGTCGGGCCGGCCTGCAGAGGCTCAAGCACGCCGCCAATGCCGACGCCGCCGGACAGGTGCACGTTCTTGCCGATCTGGGCACAGGAACCAACGGTCACCCAGGTGTCGACCATGGTCGATTCATCAACATAAGCACCGAGGTTCACAAAGCTCGGCATCAGGATGGCGTTCCTGGCGATATAGGCCGACTTGCGAACAATGGCACCCGGCACGGCGCGGAAACCGGCTTCGCGCCAGGTATTTTCGCTCCAGCCTTCGAACTTGGTCGGCACCTTGTCCCACCAGGTCGAGCCCTCGGGACCACCGGTCATGGGCTTGTTGTCATTGAGGCGGAAGGACAGCAGCACAGCCCGCTTCAGCCACTGATTGACCTGCCACTCGCCATTGACCTTTTCCGCAACGCGGACCTGGCCGCTATCGAGCAGGTTGAGCGCCGTGTCGACCGCCTCGCGTATCTCGCCCTGTGTGGAGAAATTGACTTCGGCGCGGTTCTCGAAAGCGGCGTCGATAATCTGGGCAAGCTGGGCGTGCGACATGGGGGGCCTCTGGGTATGTGGCGCGGCCCATGATCGGGCCGCCCCGGTGTCAACGGGCGGTCACGCCCATCGTTTAGTGTGCGGCGGCCGGGTAGACGCCGAGAATACGGAAATGGTCCGTGAAGAAGCCGAGTTCTTCAAAGGCAAGCTGGACATTGCGGTCGTCTGGATGGCCTTCGATATCGGCGTAGAACTGAGTCGCCGTGAAATTGCCGCCGACCATGTAGCTTTCGAGTTTGGTCATGTTGACGCCATTGGTGGCAAAGCCGCCCATGGCCTTGTAGAGCGCAGCCGGGACGTTGCGCACGCGGAAGACGAAAGTGGTCTTCACCTTGCCCTGCTGCGGCGCGATCTTTTCGGTCGGCGACAGCACGAGAAAACGCGTCGTGTTGTGGGTCGCGTCCTCGATGTTTTCAGCTAGGACATTGAGCCCATAAATCTCGCCGGCAAAGCGCGATGCAATCGCCGCTACGGACTTGTCAGCCTTTTCCGCAATTTCACGCGCCGACCCGGCCGTATCGACGGCATTGATGGTGCGGAAACCATTGGCGGAAATGAACTTGCGGCACTGGCCGAGCGCAACCGACAGGGACTGCACGGCCTTGATGTCCTCGAGACGCGCGCCCGGCACACCCAGCAACGTCATCTCAACCCGGAGATAGGTCTCCCCTATAATATGGAGTCCACTTTCGGGGAGGAGGTGATGGATATCGGTGATGCGGCCGTAGAGCGAATTTTCTACCGGGACGACGGCGAAGTCGGCCTTGCCCGTCTGCACGGCATTGAGGGTTTCCTCAAAGGTGACGCAGCCCACGACTTCCTCGCCGGGAAAGAAATTGGCGGCCGCCGCATGGCTGAAGGCGCCGGGTTCGCCCTGGAAGGCAATTCGCTTGGTCATGGGAAAGTCCGTTGGAAAACAGGCTGGCGGGTTTTGACGCGGTGACGGTCCTGAGTCAATCAGTCTGCGTCCTCAGGGGAACTTTGAACCGACTGGGGGAATTGTCGCACCATGGCTTTGCACTGTTGCGCCACACGATGAGTTGATACTATGGTCCGCGCGCGTCAGACCGGCCGGTTGAGGCAGAATCCCCTATGGGGATCTAAATGGGTCGGCGGCATGATACGTCCTCAGGGGATGGACTGGCAGAGAGACAAATGAATTCGTTCGAGCTAAACAAAATTGCAGGCGCCATCCTCGGCACCCTGTTGTTCATCATGGGTGTGGGTTTCCTTGCCGAGGCCATTTATCACCCAGTCGAGGATAACGGCCCCGGCTACGCTCTGCCCGAGCCTGAAGTGGCAGTGGCCGGCGCTCCCGTCGATGCAGCACCTGCTGTCTCGGTTGGCACCCTTCTGGCCAGCGCCAGCGTTGACCGCGGCGCAGCAGCTGTTCGCAAGTGCCAGGCGTGCCACAACTTCAATGAAGGCGAGCCCAACAAGTCGGGTCCGTACCTTTATGACATCGTCGGCGCGACCAAGGCCCACGCAGAAGGCTTCGCCTATTCCGATATCCTCAACCAGCAGAAGGCTGAGGGTCAGGTCTGGTCCTACGAGAACCTTGATGCGTTCCTGACCAACCCGAAGGCCTACGCTCCGGGCACCAAGATGTCCTTCGCTGGCGTGAAGTCGGCTGAAGAACGCGCAGACATCCTTGCATACCTTGCAAGCCTGTCGTCCGACCCGGTTCCGTTCCCGGCTCCGGATGCATCCGACGCAGCCGCTGCCGGCGACGACCAGGCTTCCAACGAAGCACCGGCTGAACCTGCTTCGGTCATCGCGCCCTACCTGCTCGATGCGAAGGCTGAGCGTGGTGCCAATGCTGTCCGCAAGTGCCAGGCCTGCCACAACTTCGCCGAAGGTGAAGGCAACAAGTCCGGCCCGTACCTCTATGGTATCGTCGGTGCACCGAAGGCCCATGCTGAAGGTTTCGCCTACTCCGACATTCTGCAGCAGCAGAAGGCTGAAGGTCAGGTCTGGACCTATGACAACCTGAACGCCTTCCTGGAAAACCCCCGCGAATACGCTCCGGGCACCAAGATGGCCTTCGCCGGCGTCAAGACCCCGGAAGAACGCGCTGACATTCTGGCATACCTCCAGACGCTGGCTGCTGAGCCGGTGCCGTTCCCGGAAGTTGCTGCCGGCCAGTAAGGCCCGGCCATCTAAACCAAAGATTTATGGAGCCGCGCCACTTTGGTGCGGCTCTTTTTTTGAGGGATTTCACATGCTGTTGCTGCACCTGAACGACGTCAACGAAGCCAGTTGGGCCAAGGCGTTCTCCGAGGCGCTCGCACCCTACCCCGTGGTGCGTCGCGGCGATGATTTTGATCCGGCCGCCATTGAATACATCTTCGTCTGGAAGCCGAAGGAAGACGCCTTTGACGGGCTCACCGGCCTTAAGGCGGTGATGTCACTGGGCGCCGGCGTCGACGCGTTGATGAAGCATCCGCGTCTTCCGGACGCGCCGATTGTCCGCTTTGTCGATGAAGATCTCAGCCAGCGCATGAGCGATTACGTCGTCGCCCACGTCACCATGCATCATCGCCAGTTCAGCCGGTTCCAGGCCGATCAGAAGGCGCACCGCTGGAGCCAGTACTATCCGCCCGCCGCCAGCGAATCCACCGTCGGCATAATGGGGCTGGGCGTTCTCGGCCAGGATGCCCTGACCCGCCTCAAGCCCCTCGGGTTTGAATTGCGCGGCTGGAGCCGCAGCCGCAAGAATATTGAGGGCATTGCCGAGTTTGTCGGTGACGCCGAGTTCGACGCTTTCCTTGCCGAGACCGACATTCTGGTCAATCTGCTGCCGCTGACCCCGGAAACCACCGGCATCCTCAACTACGACACCTTCCGCAAGCTCCGTCGTGACCGGCTGGCGGGCGGGCCCGTGATCGTCAATGCGGCCCGCGGCGGCCACCAGAAAGAAGCCGATATCGTGCGCGCGCTCGCTGATGGCACGCTTGGGGCGGCGAGCCTGGACGTCTTCGAGGTGGAGCCACTGCCCGAGGCAAGCCCGCTCTGGGACATCGAGAACTGCTACATTACGCCCCACATCGCAGCCATCTCCAACGAGGCCAGCGGGGTCCGATACTTCTCCAAGATACTGCGCGATCACGAAGCAGGAAAGCCGCTCGTCAACGTGGTGGATCGAACGCGCGGGTACTGACACCAAAATTTCACTGGCGCGAAGCAGCGATACCAGCAAAAACTACGATACTACCGACTATGCGAGGGCGAATGACCGACACAGCTGCTCCAGATACTGCCCCACCGGCCAAGGTCAGCTTCTATGACAAGCTGAAGGCGGCCACACGGCATCGCTTCGCCGAACCCATCCTTGCAGCCTTGTGTTTCCTGGAAGCCATGATCATCCCGATTTTTCCGGAGATCATGCTTGCCCCCATGATCATCGCCGATCGCATGCGCGCCTGGCGTCTGGCCTTCATCTGCACCATCGCATCGGTTGCCGGCGGGCTTGCCGGCTATGCCATCGGCTATTTCCTGTTCGATAGCGTCGGTCGCCCGATCATCGACTTCTACGGTGCAGCCAACGGCTTTGACTCGCTGCGCCAGAGCTTCAATGACAATGGCCCGCTGATGATCCTTATCGGCGCCCTCTCGCCCATCCCCTACAAGGTGATCACCATCACCTCTGGCGTGGCCGGGCTCGATCTCTGGACCTTCGTCATTTACGGCCTTATCGGTCGTGGCCTGCGCTATTTCGTGCCCTGTGGGCTCTTTTACTTTTTCGGCCCCATCGCCGGCGACTGGATCGAGAAGCACAAGAAGAAGGCTGGCCTTGCCATGGTGGTGATGGTCGTCGTCGGCTTTGCCATGGCGCCACTGCTCTTCCCCAAGTCGCATGGACCGGCCACCGATCTGGCCGTGGAACATATGATTGCCGTGGACGAAGTCGTGCCAAACGAACTGCTGCCCAAGCCCGGTGACCTGCTCACCAACCCGCTCGCTCCTGTCGGAGGCGAAGCAGAGCAAGCGGGAGAGGCCGTACCCAACTAGGGACTGCGCCTGTACAGCAAGCAACGAACAAAAAGGCCCGCCGGGATATCCCGACGGGCCTTGTTCATTCCGGGCGCTGGTTCAAGCGCCGTAGCGCTGGCGGATATAGGTGTAGATGGCCCTGATACCCTGATCCGTGGCACCCACAGGGCGACCCGGACGGGCCTCATTCACCCAGGCGAAGATGTCGAGATGCGCCCAGTGGCGGGCGCGCTTGACGAAGCG
>JAAZLP010000105.1 GCA_012799265.1 Phyllobacteriaceae bacterium
CTACCGAGCAGGTGCGTCGCGGCGACCGCGTCGTGGTGCGTACCCGCGAGGGGGAGGTTATGGCAAAGATCCTCCATCGCCAGACCGCCAAGCAGATCGAGCTCCACTCCATCAATCCCGCCTATGAGCCCCGCATCCTGGACACGGCTGATATCGAATGGATGGCTCGGATCATCTGGGCAAGCCAGTGAGCACCGCCCCCTCGGAGAAAAGTCTGCAGCGGGTCGCGCGCTGTTTCGATGCGAAGGGGCGCCTGCAGCGCTGGCCATCCAAGCGCAGCGACCAATTATTGGTTCTCTGGGTGGTGTGGTGGCAGCTGCCCGACCAGCAGATGACCGAGATGGAGCTCAGCCAGCTCCTGCGCAGCTGGCACGACTTCGAGGATTACGCCCTCATCCGCCGCGAGCTGATCGATCTGGAGCTCATGCGGCGGACGCCGGATGGCGGCATCTATCGCAAGAGCCGCAGAGAAATGCCGCAAGACGCTGAGCGTCTCGCGGCGCAGTTTGGCTAGGGATCAGCCCTGCAACTCGCCCGCCAGCGCGCGGGCGATCAGCTTGCGGGTATTTTCGATCCCGTAGAGCGCAGCGAAAGAGCCAAAACGCGGCCCGCGCTCCTGCCCGATCAGGACCTGATAGAGCATCTGGAAGAATTCGCCGGACACACCCGGACCGCCATTCGGGCCGGTCTTGGAGTGGTCCTGATAGCGCTCGATAGCGCGTGCTACGTCGAGCGCCGCGTTCTGGATGTCCTCGTTGGTGGATTCCGGTGGCAGGGCGCCAAAGGTATCCGAGAGCGTCTCCAGGGCGGCGCGTTCCACATCATCAGGGGCGCGGTAGTTCTTCTTCACGAAGTCGCGGAAGTAGCGCATCGCATAGCCGACCAGCGCATCGAGATGCGGATGGGTCGCGGCCGAAACGCCCGGTGCATAGGCCGAGATATAGCCCCACATGACTTCCGGGGTTTCCGGGTTCGACGCGGTTGCCAGGTTGAGCAGCAGGCCGAAGGTGATCGGCATGTCGATCTTGGGCACATTGCCGTAGTGCACGTGGAAGGCCGCATTTTCGAGGCGCTGGGCCGCATCCTGCTTTTCGAAAGCGGCGACGAACTGGGCATATTCGTCCACGGCGCGCGGAATGACATCGAAATGCAGGCGCTTGGCGACGCGCGGCTTCTGGAACATGTAAAGCCCCAGGCTCTCGGTCGGCGCATAGGTCAGCCATTCGTCGATGGTCAGGCCATTGCCCTTGGACTTCGAGATCTTCTGGCCTTCGGCATCCAGGAACAGCTCATAGACATAGTGCTCCGGCGGGGTGCCGCCGAGGATCGCACAGATCCTGTCGTAGATCGCCTGATTGGTCTGGTGATCCTTGCCGAACATTTCGAAGTCGACACCCAGCGCCGCCCAGCGCATGCCGAAGTCCGGCTTCCACTGCAGCTTCACATGCCCGCCGGTGACCGGGACGGTGGTGTCGCGGCCATCTTCGTCGGTGAAGGTGACGGTGCCATCCTTGGCATTCACTTCCTTCATCGGCACGTAGAGAACGCGACCCGAAATCGGCGAGATCGGCAGGAACGGCGAATAGGTTGCCTGACGCTCGGCACCGAGCGTGGGCAGCATCACCTTCATGATGTCGTCATAGCGTTCGGCCGCGCGCAGCAGAACGGTGTCGAACTTGCCGGACTTGTAATATTCCGTCGCGCTGGCGAATTCGTAGTCGAAGCCGAAGGTATCGAGGAACCGGCGCAGCATGGCGTTATTGTGCTCGCCAAAGCTCGGATATTCATTGGTCCAGGGATCGGGCACCGCGGTCAGCGGCTTTTGCAGATGCGGCTCCATCGCTTCCTTGGAGGGGACGGTATCCGGGATCTTGCGCATGCCGTCCATGTCGTCAGAGAAGCACAGAAGGCGGGTCGGAATCTGGTCGCGCGTCAAAAGGCGGAACGCCGTGCGCACCATGGTGGTGCGGGCGACTTCGCCGAATGTGCCGATATGCGGCAGGCCCGACGGGCCATAGCCGGTTTCGAACAGGGCTTCGCTCTTGCCCGACTTTTCCAGCCGTTTGACGATCTTGCGGGCTTCCTCGAACGGCCAGGCGCGCGCGGTCTGCGCGGGCTCGAAAAAGGAGGGGTCAAGAGCGGGCAAAGCGGCAGGCGACACTGGTCAGCAGCCTTTCGAAACGAGGGATTGGGACGAAGATCGGTGTGTGCACGCTAACGGCGTCGGCGTCAATGTCACAGGTGGTTGCGCATGGCCGCACGAGCACCTAGTTCTAATCCTCATTGTGGCGGAGGAATAAAGATCGTGATCAGCAAGGCCCAGGACGCTCTCATCCATATCATGATCGTGGCGGCTACGTCCGACAGCGCCATGAGCGAGAGAGAGCTTGTGCGGATCAAGGCGCTGATCGATCGCCTGCCGGTCTTTGAAGGCTTCGACAAGAGCCGTCTCGAGCAGGTCGCCAATGAATGTGCGGATCTGCTGAACGATCTCGATGGGCTGGACCGCGTGCTGGATGCCGCTATTGCTGCCCTACCTGAAAAACTGCAGGACACCGCCTATGCGGTCGCCGTGGAGGTCACCGCCGTCGACCTTTTCCTGGAACAGGAAGAACTACGCTATCTGGAACTTCTGCGCGACAAGCTGAGCCTTGATCGCCTCACCACCGCTGCCATCGAGGTGGCCGCGCGCGCCCGCCACCGCAAGCTCCCGACTCAATAAAAGCCGATGGGAAACCAGCGCAGGTAAAGCTCGTCCAGCGCGCCGTTTTCCTTCAGGCGCCGCAGCGCCCAGTCGATGGCGTGGCGGACCGGGTCGTTTCCAGCCGGCACGGCAATGGTCATTCCTTCACCGAACAAAGCGGGCCGGAAATAAGGTTCGCCGGCAAAACCGCAGCAGGCGAGATTTTCGTTGAGCCAGAACGAGGCGCGCATGGCGTCGCCAAAATAGGCATCAACCTCCCCATTGCGCACGGCCTCCAGCGCGAGCGCCTCGGTATCAAAACCGGTGCGCGCGGCATCGGGCAGATAGCGGTTGAGGAATGCCTCGTGGCTTGTGCCCGTTCGGACGCCGACCTTCAGGTTACCTGAACCCGGATTGAACCGCTCGATCTGGTCGGCCCGCGTCACGAAGCGACCGGGCAGCGTCAGATAGACGGATGAATAATCAAAGAGCTGGGCGTTTTCTTCGCTCATGGCGAGGCCGGCAATCAGAGCGTCGCCCTGATTGTCCGCCAGCGCATTGGCGGCCTGGTCCCAGGGCCAGGCCTGGATGGTGCAGGCGACATTGACCTCGGTGCAGATGCGCTTGGCGAGATCGATATTGAAGCCGATCAGCTCCCCGCTCTCATCGCGGAAATTGAACGGCGGAAAGTCCGCCGTGGTCAGAAACCGGATCGCCGGAACCGGCGCTAGGCTGGGCAGCATTTCCCGCGCATCGGGATCGGAATGATAGGGCAAGTTCTGCGCAAGAGCGGGGGCTGCGAGGAACGCGAACGACAGTGTTGCGACAGCAGCGCCGATCCTGCCCCAAATAGGGGAGGCCGAGTGGGGGCGATTGACCTCCACCCCCGCCATCAGACCTGATCCAGCCCGTACATGATGTCGGCGATGAGATCGTCGGGATCTTCGAGGCCAACCGAGAGGCGCAGCAGACCTGGGGTGACGCCGGTTTCGAGCCGCACTTCTTCGGTGAGGCGCGCATGCGTCGTCGTCCGCGGATGGGTAATCAGCGATTTCGCATCACCCAGATTGTTGGAGATGAGGATCACCGCGAGATTATCCGAAAGCGCAAACGCGCCTTCCTGCCCCCCCTTCACATCAATCGCCAAAAGCGTCGAACCGCGCTTCATCTGCCGCTTGCCCAGCTCATATTGCGGGTGGCTCGGATGGTGCGGATAGATCACGCGCTCTACCTTGGGGTGACCCGCCAGCGCGGCAGCGATCTTTTCGGCGCTATTGGTCATTTGCTCGATGCGCAGCGAATAGGTCTCGAGCCCCTTGAGCAGCACCCAGGCATTGAAGGCGGAAAGCGTCGCGCCGGTCTGGCGCAGGAACGTATGGACGTCGCCTTCAATAATTTCCGTTGAACCCAGCACGATGCCGCCGAGCACCCGGCCCTGCCCGTCGATATGCTTGGTCGCCGAATAGGTGACGAGGTCAGCGCCCAGTTCGAGTGGCTTCTGATAAAGCGCCGTCGAGAAGACGTTGTCGACGATCAGCTTGGCGCCATGCGCATGGGCGATCTCGGCCACGGCCTTGATGTCGACCAGCTCCAGCGTCGGATTGGTCGGCGTCTCGAGGAAGATGACCTTTGTATTGGGCTGCATCGCCCGGGCGAAATTCTCCGGGTCGCGGCCATCGACCAGCGTCGAAGAAACGCCAAAGCGAGGCGCGTAATCTTCCACCACATAGCGACAGCCTCCAAAGAGCGCCTGCGCCGCCACGATATGGTCCCCCGCCCGCACCTGGCTCATCACGGCATTGGTGACGGCGGCCATGCCCGAGGCAAAGGCGCGGCCAGCTTCTGCACCTTCCAGCAGCGCCATGCGCTCCTGGAACATGTCGACGGTCGGGTTGGCGAAGCGCGAGTAGTTATGCGCCCCCGGAATCTTGTTCTGAAACAGGCGTTCGGCGTGTTCCGAGCTCGGGTAGGAATAGCCGGAATTCAAAAACAGCGCTTCGCTGGTTTCGTTAAAGTCGGTGCGCATGCCCCCGCCATGAACCATCTGCGTGGCTGCAGAGAGCTTCTTCGGGTCACGGAGCGGATTGTTTTCTTTGGACATGGCGGCGCCTTTAAACACAAAAACCGGCGCGCGATGGCGGCCGGTTCATAACGGTCTTTAGCTATTTGTTTTGAGTGGCTGCAAGCGACCGGCCAAATCACCACTGAGTGTCTGTGATGTAAAACCATAGGTGCCACCGCGTCAATCGCTGGGGGACAAAGCGTGACCACGGCAAACTATCGTCATTGCCCGGCTTGTCCGGGCAATCCAGACTTGGCAAAAGGGCAGCGATGGATCGTCGGGACAAGCCTGGCGATGACGACCGCACACAGATGCGGGGCAAAGCCTCGCTGGAAGGTGTCAAATGACCGAGACCTGGCCCCAGGGCGTCTTTCCTGCACGACTGATTGAAAAGCTCCATGCGCAGGGTTCGATCAGCGCATCGCGTCCGTTCGACGCCGATCAGGTCCAGCCGGCCAGCCTCGACCTTCGCCTTGGCACCAAAGCTTTCCGGGTGCGCTCCAGCTTCCTGCCGGGCCCGTCCCATTCGGTTGCCGAGCGCATTGAAGCGCTGAAGCTGCATGAGATTGACCTGACCAATGGCGCCGTTCTTGAGCGCGGCTGCGTCTATCTCGTGCCGCTCGAAGAAAGCCTCGACCTCCCCGCCGACGTCAGCGCTTCCGCCAATCCCAAAAGCTCTACCGGCCGTCTCGACGTATTCACCCGCGTGATCGGGGATCGCGCCCGCGGCTTTGATCAGCTGCCCGCCGACTACAAGGGGCCGCTCTATCTCGAAATCAGCCCGCGCACTTTCCCGGTTCTGGTGCGCACCGGCTCGCGCCTCAGCCAGATGCGCTTCCGCTCCGGCGACAGCCGCCTCAACATCGCCGAACACCAGGCGCTGCACGCTGCCGAAACGCTCGTCTTTGACGGCCAGCAGCCGGTCGGCGAAGGCGTCGCGCTCTCCATCGATCTTCTCGGCCAGGGCCGCGACGGACTGATCGGCTTCCGCTCCAAGCGCCACACGGCCGTTGTCGATGTCGACAAAAAGGGCGCGCTCGACGTGCTCGATTTCTGGGAGCCGCTTTATAATCGCGGCGGTCAGGAACTGATCCTCGACCCGGACGAATTCTACATCCTAGTCAGCCTCGAAGCGGTACATGTGCCGCCGACCCATGCTGCCGAGATGGTGCCCTTCGATCCGCTGGTAGGCGAATTCCGCGTCCACTATGCCGGCTTCTTCGATCCTGGCTTCGGCCACTCCGCCGCTGGCGGCACGGGCAGCCGCGCCGTCCTGGAAGTGCGCAGCCGCGAAGTACCGTTCCTGCTCGGCCACGGCCAGATCATCGGCCGTCTCGTCTACGAAAAACTCGCCGAAGCCCCCGACCGCCTCTACGGCACCGCCTTCGGCTCCAACTATCAGGCCCAGACGCTAAAGCTCTCGAAGCACTTCAAGCCGTTTCCGGGCTAGGGCAGTCCCGCGCCCCCTACCTGACATCGAACTTTCCCCCGTCGACCATTTTCGGGCACACTCTCACCCTCCCCCTTAAGGGGGGTAGCGAAGCTTGGCCGCAGGCCTAGCGCAGCTAGGGAGGGGGTAATGGTCACCAACACCGCCCTTCAAAACAAAAAATCCGGCAGCGGGGCGCTGCCGGATGAGTTTGCCGTCGGGAGGATACGGCTTCTGGAGGTTAAGCAGCCACACTCGCGCCCGGCGCCGATTTGGCGCCGGTCATGAAGGCCACGGCGTCGGACATGGTGTAGTCCTTGGGATCGATGACGCAGAGGCGGCGGCCGAGGCGGTGGACGTGGATGCGGTTGGCCACTTCAAACACATGCGGCATGTTGTGGCTGATGAGGATGATCGGAATGCCGCGCGCCCGCACATCCTGGATGAGATCGAGCACGCGACGGGATTCCTTGACGCCCAGCGCCGCCGTCGGCTCATCGAGAATGATGACCTTTGAGCCAAAGGCGGCCGCCCGCGCCACGGCCACGCCCTGACGCTGGCCGCCGGACAGCGTTTCCACCGCCTGGTTGATGTTCTGGATGGTCATCAGCCCCAGCTCATTGAGCTTTTCGCGGGCAATGCGCTCCATGGCCGGGCGATCGAGCTGGCGCAGAACCTTGCCCATGAAGCCGGGCTTGCGCAGTTCGCGTCCCATGAACATGTTGTCGGCGATCGAGAGCGCCGGCGACATGGCGAGCGTCTGGTA
>JAAZLP010000007.1 GCA_012799265.1 Phyllobacteriaceae bacterium
CGCCAGCCGCTTGTCGCTGGCGCCGGCGCTCGAGACGATGACAAATTCATCGCCGCCGATACGGGCGACGAAATCGGTCTCGCGGCAATTTTCGCGCAATATCCGGCTGGCATGGATCAGCATGGCGTCGCCCGCCGCGTGCCCCAGCGTGTCATTGATCTGCTTGAACCGATCAAGATCGATATGCAGCAGCGCGATCGACCCGCTGCCATGATAGCCATCCGCCGCGTGCCGCTTCAGCACCTCGTCGAGATAGCGCCGATTGGGCAGGCCGGTGAGGCTGTCATGGAGCGCATTATGCTCGATGCGGATACGCGCCGTTTCAAGCTCGGCATTGCGCGCCCTTGCAATCTGGGTCGCCTCCCGCAGGCTTTCATTGCGCGCGACATCGGCTGTCACGTCCCAGTTGACGCCGATGACCTTGGCACTCTGCCCCGGCTCATGGAAGAGCGAGGCCACCGAGCGGATATGCCGAATGCCGCCATCGCTGTGGATGATGCGATAATCCGACTCATAACCCCCCTCGCGGATTATGCGGTCGACATCAGCTTCCGCCCGTTCTCGGTCAGCCGGATGAACCAGGTTCAGCCATTCCTCATTGCTGCGCTTCTTGCCATCGGGCGTCAGCCCATAGACCTCATAGGTCCGATCGTCCCAGTGTTCTTCCCCCGTGACCGGGTCCAGCTCCCAGACGCCGATCTTGGATACATCCAGCGCCAGGTTCAGCCGCCGCGTCACCTGCGACAGCTCCGCCTCGCGCGCCCGCAATTCGCGGATATGATCGTGGCGCTGGCCGATCATCCGTGCCGTGATGACGATCGGCAGCAGCACCAGCGCGGCAGCGGCCAGCAGCATCAAACGCAGTGACCAGATGGCAAAATTGTCCGGCGTCCAGCCGCCCTTGGGCACTGCCGCGAGCCGCCAGCTGCCCGCAGGCAGCACGACCGAAGCCGTGACCGGCGAAAGCCCGCTGAGGTCCGGCCCATAAAAGCGCGCGCCTGATGCTCCGGAGCCATCCTGGCCGGTAATGGAAATATCGAGATTGAGCCCGGGTGCGTATAGGCCGCTATCGGCATAGAGCTTGTCGACGTCGAGAATAGCCGAGATCACGCCCCAGAAACGGCGATCCTCGTCTTCACCCGTATAGACCGGAAACCGCCCGACAAACGCCTGGCCGCCCTGCACCAGCTCAACCGGACCAGCAACACTGAGCTGTCCCGTTTCCATGACACGTCGCACGGCATCCCACTGCGCTGCGTTCTCCCGATAGTCGAGCCCGATCGCCCCACGATTGGGCTCATAGGGATAGGTCATGGTGACGACCAGGTCGGGCGCTGCTGCAACAGAGCGCAGCTGGCTGTCATCGACAAAGAGGTTTTGCGCCAGCGCCGCGTAGCGCGCCTGGTCCATGTCCGGCTCGGTGGAAATGGTGGCGACCAGCCCCTTCACCAGCTGGATATTGCTCGACACATTGCCTTCGAGCTTGGCGCGGATTACCGACAGCTGCGCCAGCGTTTCGGCGCGTAGCCTGGCCTCGATGATCTGGTGGTTCTGCCGGTCGAGCAAGACACCGGCGACCAGCAGGACGGCAATCGCTACCAGCGCCGGCACCAGCATGGTGCGCGGCCAGTTCGTCCTCTGTGTATCGGCCCCCGCCTGAAACATCCGCTCTTCTGCCCGCCTTTTGTTGGCTGCATTCTAGGGGCGGATGAATTGACAAGAACCTTAAGTGCCGGTCGATGTGAAAGCGTGGTAAACGCCAAGCAAAGACCGTAGTTCTACGAAGAAGAAATTTCTTCCAGCTCGATCAATGTGCCGTCGAAATCTTTCGGATGCAGGAAGACGACCGGATTACCATGGGCGCCGATTTTCGGCTTCCCGTCGCCCAGCACCCGAGCGCCCTCCGCCTGCAGTTTTGCCACCGCGTCGGCGATACTTGGCACTTCAAAGCAGATGTGATGCATGCCGCCCGACGGGTTCTTGTCGACAAACCCCTGAATGGTCGAGCCTTCGCCAAGCGGCTCCAGCAGTTCCACCTTGGTGTTGCCGGTGTCGACAAAGACGACCGTCACCCCATGCTCGGGCAAAGCCTGCGGCTCCCCGACATTGGCCCCCAGCTGATCGCGATATTTCTTCGCCGCCGCTTCGAGATTGGGAACGGCGATAGCGATGTGATTGAGACGACCGATCATCGGTTGGAGAGCTTTCCTTCGATTTCGTTCAGCACCGAGAAAGCCGCGTCGAGCACGTTTGTGCCGGGCCCGAAAATCGCTGCCACGCCCGCATCATAGAGGAAGTCGTAATCCGGCTCCGGAATAACGCCGCCAACGACCACGGTAACATCGCCCAGTTCGCGCGCCTTCAGCGCCTCGATCAGTTCCGGCACCAGCGTCTTGTGGCCCGCTGCCAGCGAGGACACGCCAACCGCATCGACCTTGAGCTCGTCAGCATGCGCCGCCACTTCCGGCGCGGTCTCGAAGAGGTCGCCCATATGCACGGTAAAGCCGAGATCGGCGAAAGCCGACGCGATGATCTTGGCGCCGCGGTCGTGGCCGTCCTGGCCCATCTTGGCGACAAAGATCGATGGCGCACGGCCGCGCGAGGTCTTGAAGGCCCCGATCCGGTCCATCACGGATTTGAGCTGCGGATCGTCGCCATAGCCACCGGCATAGACGCCGGAGATCACCTTGGTCACAGCGCGGTGGCGGCCGAACACGTCTTCCATTGCGGAGGAGATTTCACCCAGCGTGGCGCGGGCGCGGGCGGCTTCAATCGCCGCTTCAAGAAGATTGCCTTCGTCCTTGGCTGCATATTCGCGCAGCGCCGCCAGCATCGACTGGCACTTGGCCTCGTCGCGCGTCGCCTTGATGCGCTCGAGCTGGGCGATCTGCTCGGCGCGCACCTTGGCATTGTCGATCTCGCGGACCTCGATCGCTTCTTCATTGTCGACGCGATAGCGGTTGACGCCGACGATGACATCATCGCCCCGGTCAACGCGGGCCTGACGCGCTGCCGCCGCTTCCTCGATGGCCATCTTGGGCCCGCCGCTCTGCACATAGGCGGTCATGCCGCCCTTTTCCTGTGCTTCGGTAATAAGCTTGCGCGCACCCGCAACCAGCTCGGCCGTCAGCGCCTCGACATAGTAGGAACCACCCAGCGGATCGACCACATCGGTAATGCGGCTTTCGTGCTGCAGGATGAGCTGGGTATTGCGCGCAATCCGGCTCGAAAACTCGGTCGGCAGCGCAATCGCTTCGTCAAAGCTGTTGGTGTGCAGCGACTGCGTGCCGCCCAGCGTCGCCGCCAGCGCTTCGATGGTCGTGCGCACGATATTGTTGTGTGGGTCCTGCTCGGTCAGCGAAACGCCCGATGTCTGGCAATGGGTGCGCAGCATTTTGCTGCGCGCATCCTTGGCACCCAGATCGGTCATGATCTCGGCCCAGAGCTGGCGCGCGGCGCGCAGCTTCGACACTTCAAGGAAGAAGTTCATGCCAATGCCGAAGAAGAAGGAAAGGCGACCGGCAAAGGCGTCGATGTCGAGCCCCTTGGCTTGCGCCGCGCGGACATATTCCATGCCGTCGGCCAGCGTATAGGCCAGCTCCTGCACCGCCGTCGCCCCGGCCTCGTGCATGTGATAGCCCGAGATCGAGATCGAGTTGAATTTCGGCATGTGCCGCGCCGTATGGGCGATGATGTCGCCCACGATCCGCATGCTCGGCTCTGGCGGGTAGATATAAGTATTGCGGACCATGAACTCCTTGAGGATGTCGTTCTGGATGGTGCCGTCGAGCTGGGCCTGGCTGACGCCCTGTTCCTCGGCCGCCACGATGAACATGGCCAGCACCGGTATGACGGCGCCGTTCATGGTCATGGAGACGCTCATCTGATCGAGCGGAATGCCGTCAAAGAGGATCTTCATGTCTTCGACAGAGTCGATGGCCACACCGGCCTTACCGACATCGCCGACAACGCGCGGATGGTCGCTGTCATAGCCGCGATGGGTGGCGAGGTCGAAAGCGACCGAGAGACCCTTCTGCCCCTTCTCCAGCGCCTGCCGATAGAAGGCATTGCTCTCACGCGCTGTCGAAAAGCCCGCATATTGGCGGATTGTCCAGGGGCGGTTGGCATACATGGTCGCCCGTACGCCGCGCGTAAACGGCGCCACGCCCGGTACTTCCGTCATCGCGGGCGCATCTTCAGGCAGGTAGAGCGGTTTGACCGCGATCCCACCATAATCCCGATCCAGCGACGCTAGCGGCGTATCCCGCAATTCCTTCTGGGCCAGTCCCGCCCACTTCTCCCGATCAGCACTCATGGCCGGTCTCCTCGTATTGCTGGCTTTGTGGCGAGATCGCGCCACAGAGTGGAGTTCACCCTCCCCCTTGAGGGGAGGGCTGGGAGGGGGTTCTTATGAAGACGCCCCATCACACCGCTTCAAACTCGATCATCACCGCATCAACGGCCAGCACGGCGCCCGGTGCCACATGCACCTTCTTCACGCGCGCCCGCTTCTGCGCCCTGAGCACATTTTCCATCTTCATGGCTTCGACAATGGCCAGCGCCTGGCCGTCTTCGACCACATCGCCTTCCTTGACGTCGACGCGCACCACCTGACCCGGCATCGGGCAGAGCAGGTACTTGCTCATATCGGGCGGTACCTTGATCGGCATGTGCGAAAGATATTTCGCAATATGCGGACGCAGCACCACAACCTTGAGGTCAGCCCCGCGATAACGGATGCGGAAGCCCGACGTCGTCGGCGTTACCTTGAGCACGGCATGCCGCCCGCCCGACCAGTCGAGATGGGCGATGCTGTCGCCCGGCTGCCAGGTCACGCGCACGGCTTCCGAGCGCCAGTCGAGATCGACCAGAATGTCGGGCCCCTGCTGGTGCAACACGACCTTTTCGGCCTTGTCGCCCACCTGCACATGCCACTGGCTCTCCGCCTGCGCGCCGGTGCGACGCTGGTCGCGCCGCGCCATGAGCACGGCGGCGGCCGCCACCACGTCGAAATGGTGCTCATCGCTCAACTGGGCGCCCTGGAAACCTTCAGGGAATTCCTCGGCGATATAGCCCGTCGTCAGCCGACCTTCGCGGAAGCGGTCCTGCTCCATCACGGTCGAGAGGAAGGGCAGGTTATTGCCAACCCCTTCAACCTCAAAACTGTCGAGCGCGATGGCCATGGCGTCCACGGCCTCGATGCGCGTCGGCGCCCAGGTGCAGAGCTTGGCGATCATCGGATCGTAGAAGGTCGAGATTTCGCCGCCTTCAAAAACGCCGGTGTCATTGCGCACGACCAGCGTTTCGGAAACGCTTTCCGCCGGTGGGCGATACCGCGTCAACCGGCCCGTCGAGGGCAGGAAGTTGCGATAAGGATCTTCGGCATAGAGGCGGCTTTCAATGGCCCAGCCATTGCGCTGCACCTGGTCCTGCGTCAGCGGCAGCTTTTCGCCATTGGCGACGCGCAGCATCAGCTCCACAAGATCAAGCCCGGAGATCAGCTCGGTCACCGGATGCTCCACCTGGAGACGGGTATTCATTTCGAGGAAGTAGAAGTTCCGGTCCTTGTCGACGATGAATTCCACCGTGCCCGCGCTGCGATAACCCACAGCCTTGGCCAGTGCGACCGACTGCTCGCCCATGGCCTTGCGCGTGGCTTCATCGAGGAAAGGCGAGGGCGCCTCTTCGATCACCTTCTGGTTGCGACGCTGGATCGAGCATTCGCGCTCATTGAGATAGAGCACATTGCCATGGCTATCCGCGATCAGCTGGATTTCGATATGGCGCGGTTCGGTGACGAACTTTTCGATGAAGATGCGATCATCGCCAAAGGACGAGGCCGCTTCCGACTTCGAGCGCTCAAAACCCTCGCGGGCTTCATCGTCGTTCCAGGCAATACGCATACCCTTGCCGCCGCCACCGGCAGAGGCCTTGATCATCACTGGGTAGCCGATGGATTTCGAAATCGCGACAGCCTCTTCGGCGTCGGCGATCAGACCCATATGGCCCGGCACGGTCGAAACACCAGCCTCGGCGGCAAGCTTTTTCGAAGTGATCTTGTCGCCCATGGCTTCAATGGCCTTGGGGCCCGGGCCGACAAAAATGATGCCTTCGGCTTCCAGCGCGGCGGAGAACGACGCGTTCTCGGAGAGGAACCCATAGCCGGGATGTACAGCCTGAGCGCCCGTCTGCTTGCACGCCGCAATGATGCGATCCGCCAGCAGGTAAGAATCCTTGGCCGCGGAGCCACCGATATGCACCGCCTCGTCGGCCATGCGCACATGCAGGGCTTCCTTGTCGGCGTCGGAATAAACCGCCACCGTCGCAATGCCCATCTTCTTTGCCGTCTTGATGACCCGGCAGGCAATCTCGCCACGATTGGCGATGAGGAGTTTGGTGATGGTCATGTGTCGCTCCTCACAACGGGATGTTGTCGTGCTTCTTCTTCGGGCCCTGAACCGCCTTGTGGCGGAGGGTCGAGAAGGCGCGGATGACGCGGCGGCGCGTGCCATGCGGCATGATCACGTCGTCGATAAAGCCGCGATCGGCGGCGACAAATGGATTGGCAAAGCGCGCCTCATATTCGGCCGTGCGCTGGGCGATCTTTTCCTTGTCGCCCAGTTCCGAGCGATAAAGGATTTCCGTCGCGCCCTTGGCACCCATCACCGCGATTTCCGCTGATGGCCAGGCATAGTTGACGTCCGCCTTGATGTGCTTGGACGCCATCACGTCATAGGCGCCGCCATAGGCTTTTCGCGTGATAACGGTGACAAGCGGCACAGTGGCTTCCGAGTACGCGAACAAGAGCTTGGCGCCATGCTTGATGATGCCGCCATATTCCTGCGCCACGCCGGGCAGGAACCCGGGCACGTCGACAAAGGTCAGGATCGGAATTTCAAAGCTGTCGCAGAAGCGGATGAACCGCGCGGCCTTCTTCGACGCATTGATGTCGAGACACCCGGCCAGCACCAGCGGCTGATTGGCGACGACGCCCACCGTCTGCCCATCGAGCCGGATGAAGCCGATGAGGATATTGCCCGCGTGGTTCTTCTGCAGCTCGAGGAATTCCCCCTCGTCGGCCACGGTCTCGATGACCTCGCGCATGTCATAGGGCTTGGTCGCGCTATCGGGGATGATGGTGTCGAGCTTGTCGTCGCGCCGGTCGATCGGATCATGGCTCGGCAGCCGCGGCGGCTTCTGCCCGGCAGCGAGCGGCAGATAGGAGAAGAGACGGCGCACTTCGAGCAGCGTCTCGATGTCATTCTCAAAGGCCGCGTCGGCCACCGAGGAAATCTTGGTATGCGTTGACGCGCCGCCCAACTCTTCCTGCGTGACGATCTCATTCGTCACCGTCTTCACCACATCCGGGCCAGTCACGAACATATAGCTCGTGTCCTCGACCATGTAGATGAAGTCGGTCATCGCGGGCGAATAGACCGCGCCGCCCGCACAGGGCCCCATGATCACCGAAATCTGCGGCACAGCGCCCGAGGCCTGCACATTGCGCCAGAACACGTCGGCATAGCCGCCCAGCGCCGCCACGCCTTCCTGAATGCGCGCGCCACCAGAGTCATTGAGCCCGATCACCGGCGCGCCATTCTGCATGGCGAGATCCATGATCTTGCAGATCTTCTGCGCATGGGTTTCGCTCAGCGAGCCGCCGAAGACGGTAAAATCCTGGCTGAACACATAGACCATGCGCCCGTCGATCGTGCCCCAGCCGGTCACCACGCCATCGCCCGGGATGATCGTCTCATCCATGCCAAAATCCTTGGCGCGGTGGGTGACGAACATGTCGTATTCTTCAAAGCTGCCCGGATCGAGCAGCACATCGAGCCGCTCGCGCGCGGTCAGCTTGCCCTTGCTGTGCTGGGTATCGATACGGCGCTGTCCGCCGCCCAGCCGCGCTTCCTCGCGCCGCGTCTCTAGGGCGGAAAGAATATCCTGCATATGCGGGGCTCCTCTGATCACTGGGCGCCTTTTTACGCGCGCGATGCCCCCGCCCCAAGACAGGAAAGGGCATGTGTGCTACAATCACACAAGTGTAGCTTTGTAATTTTGTGGGGTTGTGAATTTGGCCGTAAAAAAGGTCTTTGCCGGCGCCCGTTTACGCGCCCTCCGCGCCCAGCATCAGCTAACTCAAGCTCAGCTCGCCGCCCGGCTCGACATCTCCGCCTCCTATGTAAACCAGCTGGAATCCAACCAGCGCCCACTGACCGCCGCCGTCATGCTGGCCCTTGCCGATGGGTTCAACCTCGATCTCGCGAGCCTTGCGACCGACGCTTCGGACCGTCTCGTCATGGATCTCCGCGAAGTGCTGGCGGATCCCGTCTTCGGCGACACCGGGCCGAACCTCCAGGAACTCAAGACCGTCGCCACCAACGCGCCCGACATGGCCCGCGCCGTGCTCGCGCTCTACGAAGCCTATCGAAAGACCAATGAGCGCCTCGCCGGCATGGATGCCGCCCTCTCGCGCGATCCCCAGCGTGGCGTCACCACGGCCTATGAAGAGGTGCGCGACTTCTTCCACTATGCCGACAACTATATCGACCCGCTCGACCATGCCGCCGAAGCCCTGGCTGCAGAGCTCGGCGAGTTCGGCCCCGATCGCCTCCGCCGCCTCATCGACTATTGCGCCGAGACCCACAATCTCAAGGTCGTCCTGAGCCCGCCCTCATCTGGCGACCGTCTCGTCGAACTCGACCGCGCCAATCGCCATCTCTGGATTAATGCCCATCTCGAACCCTCCGGCCAGTTCTTCAAGATCGCCACGGTTCTCTGCCGCCTCGAACAGCTGACGCTGGTCACCCAGCTCCTCGATGACGCCAATTTCAAGGCCTCCGAAGCCCGCGCCATTGCCAGCATGGGCCTTGCCAATTATTTCGCCGGCGCCTTGCAGATGCCCTATGGCGCCTTTCTCAAGGCGGCCGATTTTTATCGCTATGACATCGAAGAGCTCGGCCGCATGTTCGGCGCCAGTCTCGAGCAGGTGGCCCATCGCCTCTCGACCATGCAGCGCCCGCGCGAACGCGGCGTGCCCTTCTTCTTCGCCCGGGTCGATGCCGCCGGCACCATCACCAAGCGCCATTCGGCCACCGCGCTGCAATTTGCCCGCTTCGGTGGCGCCTGTCCCTTGTGGAATGTGCATCGCGCCTTCGAAGCGCGCGGCGAGATCATCCGCCAGCTCGCCGAAACGCCGGACGGCAATCGCTATCTCTGCCTTGCCTGGTCGAGCGAAAAGCGCATGGGCGGCTATCGCGGCGTCACCCGCCGTTATGCCTATGCGCTGGGCTGCGAAATTTCTCACGCCGATCGCCTCGTCTA